>CAVOEM010000035.1:0-17531 GCA_963694575.1 Planctomycetes bacterium UBA1146
GCCCGCATGGGGAGTACCATCGCAATGGTGCTGGATGTATGCCCCGCAGCAGGAGTCGATCGTGACGTTGCCGCCTCTGCGCTGGCGCGCACCGAACGCTGGGCGATGCGTGCGATCGAACACCGTCATCGATTGGAACTGTTCGAACCGATGGCACTCTTTGGCATCCTGCAAGGGGGAGTCGAGGAGGATCTCAGGAGAGAAGGGGCACAACGACTTCGTGAATTACCCTTTGATGGATATGCCATCGGGGGTGTCAGTGTCGGCGAGAACCGTGATGCGATGCTGGCGACGATCTCCGGTGGAGCGCAGCATCTTCCCATCGACCGGCCGCGCTACCTGATGGGTGTAGGTGGTCTCGAGGAGTTCATGGTGGCGATCGAGGCGGGGATCGACATGTTCGATTGCGTGATCCCGACCAGAAATGCTCGAAATGCGACCCTCTTCCTCTCCGACGGATCGACTCTCAATATCCGCAATTCGGTGCATCGCCGCGATCGAGAGCCGCTGGAGCAGGGGTGTGATTGCCCCGCCTGCCTCCAGTTCAGCCGTGGCACCCTTCATCACCTCTACCTGCGCAAGGAGATGCTGGGTTACACCCTCGGATCTCTGCACAACCTGAGGGTCTTCCACAGGTTCCTCGAAAGAGCGCGTCAGGCCACCCTGGAAGGGTCCTGGGAGCAGTTCAGGGGGGCATTCTTGTCTCGATTCCATTCCCGGTCTGGTTGAATCCGGAGGAGTGGGGCACTAAGATTCGCAACTCCCCATGGGCGTACATCTTGCGATGTGGCTCAGGGGCTGATTTGCGATGATCAGATCGATGCTTGACCAGGAGCCGGGAAAGGACCAGCGATGCTGTCAGTCTTTGCGTTCAACACGGGGTGGATCCCCGAACAGATCAGTGGCGCAGTGATGCTGGCGCAGGCGACTGCGGTCCCTGCGGCCAATAGTGCTGCCGAGGATGTCGGATTGTGGCAAATGTTGCCGCTGTTCGGCATGATGGCATTGGTGTTCTATTTCATGCTGATTCGCCCGCAACGTAAGCAAGCCCGTGAGCATGAAGAACTACTCTCAGGAATTCAAAAACACGACAATGTACGTACGGCCGGTGGAATTGTCGGCAAAGTGGCGCAGGTCGATGCCGATCATGATCTGGTGATCTTGACTATCGATGAATCGAAAAATGTTCGAATGAGAGTGGCTCGCCAGTCGGTGGTCGCTGTACTTTCGAAAGAGGATGCCCCACCAAAGATCATGGAAGAGGATAACGCACGATGATGTCCAAGTATTCCCGCGGGTATTTCCTGCTGGCGCTGCTCATTGCAGGTTGTATTTACTCCCTCGGGGATTACCAAACGAGCATCAAGAAGGGTATCGATCTCGCAGGGGGTTCGGAACTCCTGTACGAGATCCCCTTGGAAGATGTGCCTGCATCCCAGAGGGCCAGCGTCGCCTCCGATGTGAAGGATGTGATCTCTGCCCGATTCGACAGCTTTGGCCTCAAGGAGATCAGCGTTGCCATCTCTGGCAATAACAGACTGCTGATCCAGTTGCCCGGATCGGACAATGATGCGCTCGAGCGCCTCAAGGGGCAGATCGAGCGAGCGGGCCAGTTGAACATCCATCTGGTCTCGGCTGCAGAATACAGCAGCCCGACGGTGGTCGCCGAGATCGAGGCGGACATGACCCGCCGAAAACAGGCGATGATGGCCTACAACTCGCTCTCAGTGGATCAGCAAGATCCGGATGCAGTTCCGGCAGAACTCGACCGGATCGTGACCTACCGCAAGCCCGATGTTGACGGTAATCGCGGGGAAGCGGTCGTGGTCGAGAATGGCCCGGAGAACCGTGTTTCCGGCTCGTTCATTCAGAGTGCCAGCAGTGGATTTGATCAAACGAGTGCGCCTGCAGTCAATTTTACCTTCGGTGGTGCCGGAAGCACTCTCTTCGGTAACCTGACTCAGAATGTCGGCAGATCCCTCGCCATCGTTCTCGACGGCGTTGCTGTGAGTGTCGCCACCATCAATGAGCCGATCTACAGTAGCGGACAGATCAGCGGTTCCTTCTCCCGCGCCGAGGTCGATGACATCGTGACCTTGCTTCGTGCCGGTTCACTACCGACAAAGCCGGTGCTGAAGAGTCAGCAGACGGTCGGTTCGGTTCTCGGTAAAGAATCGGTCGAGCGAGGAACCCAGGCGATGATCTACGGCTTCTTGCTGGTGATCGTCTTCATGCTGCTCTATTACCGCGCCGCAGGATTGGTGGCCAACTTTTCACTGTTCTTCAATCTGATGCTGGTGCTGACACTACTGGTCATCTTCCGCAACACCCTGACCTTCCCTGGAATGGCCGGCATGCTGTTGACGGTTGGAATGGCGGTCGATGCCAACATCCTGATCTTCGAGCGAATCCGCGAGGAGCGTGATCGAGGAAAGCAGTTACCCGCGGCGTTCAAGGCCGGTTTCCAACGAGCCTTCTGGACCATCTTTGATGCCAATCTGACCACCCTGATCACCGCCTTCGTGCTGTTCCAGTTCGGAACCGGACCGGTCAAGGGATTTGCCGTGGTGCTGTCGATTGGAATCTTCACCTCCTTCTTCAGCTCGATCTTTGTCAGTCGTCTGCTACTCAGTTCCTTGATCGACGGAGGAATCATCAAGGAGCTCAAGATGGGGCGCTTGGTTTCAAAGACCAGCATCGATTTCATGTCGATGCGGGGCGTCGCTCGGATCCTCTCGATCGTACTGTTGCTCGGTGGGATCTCTACATTGATCTATCGAGGATCGGATGCGATGGGCATCGACTTCACCGGCGGAACCAAACTGGTAGTCAACTTGACCCAACCAACATCCGAGGGGGAACTGCGCAATACCTTCAAGGGATTGGCTACCGGAGATGGTGCAAGCCAGTTCGAGGATCTTCAGATGCAATCGCTCTATGATCAGGGTCAGTCCGCCGGGAGTGAATTCGCCACTCGCTACTCTCTCAAGACCAAGACTCTCGGCAGTGGTACCGAGGAGACCGAGGCATTCAAGGACCAGGTGGAGTCGGTGCTCGCCGAGAAGGGCTTGCTGGCGCCGAATGCCATCGAGAATGATGAAATTCGAGTTGTCAATCAGGTCGATGAAGCCGAGGGGACCGATGTCGTGGGAGCGGCCAAGAAGTATGTTTTCGCAGCCGATTTGAATGCCTTGAGAGGGGAAGGGGATGAGGGCGTCACCGCCAGCAAGGTTGAAGAAGCCATCCTTGCCGCAGGCTTCCCCGTCGCAGGAGTGACCGAGGAGAAGAGCGAGTCGAACGGCATCGTGACCTTCGAGGTTCGAAGTGAGGCTCAGGACGACACTACCTCGGCACTGGCCTTGCTAGGAGTCCTGACCCAGAGTCTGAAAGATGTCAAAGGGATCGACTTCTCGGAGCCTTTCCCCGAGTACGGCAGCATCAGCGGCAAGGTCGCCCAGGACATGCAGGGCAAGACCTTCGTCGCACTGATGATCAGTTTCCTCGCCATCATCTTCTACATCAGCATCCGCTTTGAACTCCGTTTCGGCATGGCTGCGATCGTTGCACTGGTCCACGACATCCTGTTCACCCTGGGTGCCATGGCAGTGGGTGACTTCCTGCTGGGCGACATGCTCCATCTGAAGATCAATCTACCGGTGGTGGCGGCCCTGTTGACGGTGGTGGGATACTCTCTCAACGACACCATCGTGATCTTTGACCGGATTCGCGAGAACATGGTCGATATCCGACGAGATGCTAACTACAACGATATTGTTAATAAGTCCATCAACCAGACGCTGAGCCGCACCTTACTGACCTCGCTGACCACTTTCCTGGTCGTGGCGATTCTGCTCGTCTTTGGTGGAGAAGGTCTTCAGGCGTTCTCCTTTGCCCTTTGTGCGGGGATTATCGTGGGTACCTACTCCTCGATCTTCGTCGCCTCGCCGACACTGGTTCACTTCCAGGAGAAGGCCAGAATGAGGCGCGAGCAGTCTCTGGCAGAGGCCGCACTGAAGGGCTAGACCGTCGTTGAGTTCGATCGACCAGGAGGGCGAGCCGGTTCCCCGAACCGACTCGCCCTCCTTTCATCGGTGAGGCTCGCTCATCGATGAATCGCAGAGAATTTTGAGCACCCGTCGTACCATGCTAGATCCAGGCTCCAGTTCGGGGTATCTTCCCGGCGAACGGTTGTGGGGGAACTCCCTCCGCATGCAATCGGCACCCACCTCGGGGAAGCGAGAGTCTTCGGACCTCGCGAGGGAATGGGGAACTCCATGGGTACAGGTACGAAGATAGGCATCGTTCTCATCATGGTGCTGGTGGTGGTTGTCATCGCCAATCTACTCGATAGCGAGGTGCAGAACGGTCCCACTGCTGAAGAGCAGGTGACCGGAATCTCCAATCGAGATGCGAGCATTCGACCGTCGTCCAATCGTCGGTCGATCTCCAACGCCACCTCCAACCGCTCCGCTGTGACGGCAAGAGGGAGCGAGTCGAACGGTGGTCAGTCCACTGCGGGAAATCAGAATGGATCCGCAAGGCGCAGCGCCAACGTGAGACCGGCGACACCGCCCGATAGGTTGGCTCAAGAGGGTCAGACGGCACCGTCGATCGGGCCCAAGGATGCTCCTCTGATGAATACCACCGTCGGTGGAGCTCAGGTGGAGCCAGCAGTGGCCCGCACCGACCAGATCGAGGTCACCCCGGCCGCCGGCGTGATCCGAAACGACGGTGGCATCGAGCCGGTAGTTACCACGCGGACCCACCGGTTGCAGAAACCTGCAGTGGTGCCCGGTTCGGTGACTCAAAAGGTAGGTCCCAGCAGCCAGATCAAGGTGCGCGAGGGGGATAGCCTGTGGAGGATCGCCTCTCGCGAACTGGGAGCGGGAATCCGCTGGTCCGAATTGTTGCCCGTCAATCCAGGTCTGACCGAGAGCACGACATTGATCCCTGGTCGGCTGCTGACGATTCCCGGGTCCAATTCTGCCATTGCGATGAAGGAACCGATCTCCATGCAGACCCCTGCAGAACCCGCACGCAGCGGAATGCGACAGGTTCAGATCCGCGATGGAGACACCTTGTATGACATCGCACGAGACGAACTGGGCAATGGTGGGCGTTGGCTCGAGATCCAGAAATTGAATGACGGACTCAATCCGAACGCACTCCCCATCGGCAAGAAGATCTGGGTCCCACGCTGATCGAAGAGATCATCATCCAGAAGGGATGCGATCAGTGTGATGCGATCAGTGTGATGCGATCAGATGTGATGCGCGCTAGGCCAGCAGAGACGATCAGGGTGCAGAGACGATCAGGGTGCAGAGACGATCAGGGTGTAGAGACGATCAGGGTGTAGAGACGATCAGGGTGCAGAGACGATCAGCGTGTCGGGGCCTGGCTTCCCTGATCCCGCCGCAGCTTGTCGCTCAGAGTCATCTCACCCGCCCGATGCTGGCCGGTGAGTTCACGTAGCGCTTCTTGCTGGAAGAATGAATCTTCGACCAACGCCTCCCGCTCCATCCGCACCTGTTCCAGGCGGTTCTCCAGCACCTGTCCCTGTGAGATCAAGGTATTCAGATGAGCCTCCAGGTCTCGATTCTGGGCATGCCTGGGCAGGTGAACCTGGCCCATGATCGACAGGGAAATCCCGACCAGTAGCACCATGAACTGGGGAGTGCTGAATCGGAACAGATCGGTCACCACCGGGCGGATTCGCAGTGGCGAGGATTCATTGATCGGCTGGATCCTGGACAGGTCGAAACTCCATTCGACTACGAGGTGAGTTCCACGAGGTGAGTTCGTAGTGCAAGTCCCGCGGCGACCGGGTGGGATGATTGAAACAATTTTCGATCAGAACTGCAAGGGTCCCATCAAAGCACGCTCCCCAAGATCTGCGTGAATACGCAGCAGTCGGTTGTATTTGGCGTTCCTCTCCGATCTGCAAGGTGCTCCCGTCTTGATCCAGCCGGCCCCCGTGGCCACGGCGAGGTCGGCGATGAAGTCGTCTTCGGTCTCTCCCGAACGGTGCGAGATGATGATCCGGTATCCCGCTTCGGAGGCGACCCGGATCGCCTCTAGCGTCTCGGTGACGGTGCCGATCTGATTCAATTTGACCAGCAATGCGCTGGCAGACCCTTCGGCAACGCCGCGAGCGATTCGCTCAGGATTGGTGGCGAACAGGTCATCTCCGACCAGCCGAATTCCGGAGAGGCGGGCTGTCATCTTCTTCCAACCATCCCAGTCCTCCTCATCCAGACCGTCCTCGATGCTGGTGAAGGGGAAGCGCTCGCAGAGGAGAGACCAGTGGTCGATCAGTTGGTCGGAGGAGAGAGGCTCTGGATGAGATCCCAGATGATAGCTCCCATCACGAAACAACTCACTGGCCGCGACATCGAGGGCGAAGTTGAACTGCTGATCGTGGCCGACGGTGTATCCCGCCTGCTCGATGGCTGCGACCAGTTCATCCAGCACCAGTTCATCGCTGACAAAGTCGGGAGCAAAACCGCCCTCGTCACCGACTGCGGTGACCAGGTGGCGAGATTTCAGACGCTTTTTCAATACATGATAGACCTCGACCCCGGCGCGCAATGCAGTCGGGAAATCATCGAAGCCGACTGGAGCCAGCATGAACTCCTGGACGTCGACGGCATTGTCGGCGTGAGCTCCGCCGTTGATCACATTCATCAGGGGAATCGGCAACCTGACCGCATCGTCACCTCCGAGGTAGCGGTAGAGGGGTAGCTGGCGACTCATCGCTGCCGCCCTGCAGGTCGCCATCGAAATGGCCAGGGTTGCGTTGGCTCCGAAGCGTGACTTGTTGGCGGTTCCATCGGCACGACAGAGTAGTTGGTCGATCTGTTCCTGGTCACAGGCATCGCGTCCTGTGAGCAGATCGGAGATCTCTCCACGGAGGTGAGAGAGCGCCTTCTCGACTCCCTTGCCGCCCCATTCGGCGCCACCGTCTCGCAACTCCAGCGCTTCTGCCTCGCCGGTCGAGGCCCCCGAGGGAACCATCGCAGTAGCGCGGCACCCATCCTCGAGCAGGCATTCGCCCTCCAGAGTTGGAAATCCACGGCTATCGAGCACCATTCTGCCCTGAATCTGCCGGATCGTTGTCATCTGATCTCCCTTCGGAACAGTTGCCTCTGGTGGTCGGATCGCTCACGATGCCACGAGGCTGTGACCGATTGTCCGGCTCACAGGTGACCGGTGTCAACCGATCGAGAGGAACCATGCTGACCATGACCACGACTTCCTTGAAAGCCAGCACTTCGGGGTTGCTGGGCAATCGCCTGACTCGCCATGGAACTCCGGTGATCTTGTGGGCATCTGGCCTGCTGTTGGTCACGGCGCTGCTGCTGGGATATGGCCTCGAGGACTCACCGACTCGATCGGCTCTGTTGGCCTTGCCGATGATCCTGTGGCTCTTCGTGCTCTCTTTCTTCCGTAATCCCCAACGTCCAGCACCTGCCGGGGATCTGCCGATTTGCCCGGCAGACGGCAAGATCATCGTGGTCGAGGATGTCGATGACGAAGTTTATGTCGAGGAGCCGGCAGTGAGGATCCAGATCTTCCTGTCGGTCTTCAACGTTCATGTCAATCGCTCCCCGGTCAACGGAGTGGTGGAACACCTGAGACATGTCGATGGCAGTTTCAAGAGCGCGACCCAGGCCAGTGCCAGAGAGGTCAATGAACGTCAGGAGATCGGGATCCGGTCTCAGGACGGATTGAAGATTTTAGTGCGACAGATCGCCGGGCTCATCGCACGCAGGATCGTCTGTCCACTGCAAGCGGGAGATTCCATCGATCGAGGATTTGATTTCGGAATGATCCGATTCGGATCGCAGACAGAGATCGTGATCCCGCCCAAGGATGGAAAGAAATTCAAGGCCGCAGTGAAGGCGGGACAGAAGGTCCAGGGTGGAAGGACGATCCTTGGTGAATGGAATTAAGGAAATGCCGCGTCACATAGCAGTGATTCCAAACATCATCACTCTCTGCAATGCAGTCTGTGGATTCATTGCATTGACCCTCATCGCAGGAAGCCTCGAGGGAGGAGAGACCCATCTCCTGGTTCGGCTGCATCAAGCCTCCTGGTTCATCCTGGCGGGAATGTTGTTCGATGTGTTCGACGGGAAGGTGGCTCGGGCCACCGGCGGAGGTACGACCCTCGGGGCCCAACTCGATTCCCTCGCCGATCTGGTCACCTTCGGGCTCGCTCCGGCAGGGTTGACGCTGGCACTGTTTCACCACGGGAACCTCGATCAAGTCAGTGATGTGGGGAATCCCCTCAGCAAGTTGATGTGGGTCTTCTGCCTCGCCTACTTCCTCGGAGCGCTGCTACGATTGGCGAGATTCAATTCAGTTCGAGACGGGCATGAAAGTGAAGATCATCTGGCCTTCGATGGGATGCCGACTCCGGGTGCCGCAGGGGTCATCACCAGCCTGGTGTTGATGTATTTCACGCTGACCGACTGGGACTCCTGGTACCTGACCTACTTCAGCGCCACCCGGCCAGAGGGTCTCGACCAGGCGCTAGCGATGATTCCTCAGTACCTTCCGATCTGCTGCTTCTTGCTCGGCTACCTGATGGTCTCCAATCGGATCACCTATCCTCATGTGGCCAGTCAGATCTTTGGCCAGGGGATGCATTTCGATCGTTTCGCAAGCCTGGTCTTTGGCGCCACGGTGGTGGTGTTCTTCAAGGAGCCGTTGCTGTTTGTGGTCTTCTTCGGATATGCGTTGTGGCCTGCGGCTCATTGGATCAGTTCGCCTCTGAGACGATCGAAGGAGCCACCGACCGCCGTTTCTGAAGAGGAGTGATGATGGATTGGGGTGTCAGGTTGGCTCTCGGATCCAACATCGGCGATCGAGATTCACACCTCGCCGCCGCCCGAGAACTGATCGCGGAGCGGGTCCTGCAAGAGATGGAGTGTTCGCCGATCCACCAGACGGAAGCGGTGGGCCCTCCCCAGGGGCGCTATCTGAACCAGGTGGTGAAGGGAGTCAGTCGCCAGCAGGATCCTGTGCGATTGCTCGAGGAGTGCTTGCAGATCGAGACCGATCTGGGGCGAGTACGTGAGTTGAGATGGGGGCCCCGGGTGATCGATATCGATCTCTTGACCTTTGGTTCGGTCAAACGCGACGAGCCCCCCCTGACCCTTCCGCACCCGCGGATTCATCAGAGATCCTTCGTGCTGGCGCCCTGGGCTCAACTGGAACCGGAGTTCCAGATCACTGCTGGCGCAAAGACGGTACTGGAACTGCTTCAGGAGTGGAGTCCACCGGTAGTTGACCCTCTCGATCCTGCTCGTCACGATCAGGCTCTGCGATGAAGATCATCGGTGCCGATCCTGTCGATTCTGTGGATCCACAAACTGCCAGCGGCATCGAGAATCTTCGTCGCTGGCGTCGAGGGTTGTCCGGCGATTCCATCTTGGGACTGGTTCCGACGATGGGGGCGTTGCACGAGGGGCATCGAGCTTTGCTCCGGCAGGCGCGCCAGCAGTGTGATCAGGTGGTGTTGACCATCTTCGTCAATCCGACCCAGTTCAGCCCCGATGAAGACCTCGAGACCTATCCCAGAACCCTCGAACAGGATCTGCAAGTCGCACGGCAGGAGGGGGTGGATCTGGTCTGGGTCGGCGACCGCAAGGAACTGTATCCCGCTGGATTTCAGACCCGGATCGACCTGCCGCAGATGGCGCAGCAGTTGTGTGGCATCTCACGGCCGCACTTCTTCGCCGGGGTCTGCCTCATCGTTCTCAAGTTGTTTCAGATCGTTCAACCTCAACGGGCCTATTTCGGCGAGAAGGATTACCAGCAGTTGAAGATCATCCAGCGGATGACCCTGGATCTGGACATCCCGATCGAGGTGAAGGGTTGTCCACTGGTGAGGGAGAAAGATGGCCTGGCCCTCTCCAGTAGAAATCGGTATCTCGAAGATGAGTCCAGGCAGCAGGCGTTGACCCTGTCTGCGGCACTGTTCAGGGCCAGGGAACTGTGGTCCGAGGGAGTAGTTCAGAGTGCCGAGGTGAAACAACAGGCGCTCGAGCGACTCGATCCGGCAGTGGATCTGGAATACTTCGAGGTGATCGATCGCGAGCAACTGACACCGCTCGAGATGGTCGATCGGGGCCGCGGTGCAGTGATCTGTATGGCAGCAATCGTCGGTGGCGTGAGGTTGATCGACAACATCATCCTGGAGCCTCGATGAACCGATACCCGCTGGTGCAACGTCAGGTCGGAGAGCAGCAGGGGACTGCCTCGCCCCCCGCTAAACTGAATCTTTGGCTGGAAGTATTCGAGCGTCGCTCCGACGGGTTTCACGAGATCGAGTCGCTGATGGTGCCGATTTCGCTGTTTGATCGCCTGACCATCCGTGTTGCTTCTGCAAAGGAAGATGCGTCCACTTCAGTGGAGCAAGATCGCTTGCAGGTGATCGGGCGCGGTGCTCCGGAAACCGCGGATAACCTGGTCATGCAAGCGCTGGCGCTGGCGCGCAGCACCCGCTCGATTCCGCCACTCGAGATCGAACTGACCAAGAGGATCCCGTCGCGCGCGGGACTCGGCGGTGGCAGCAGTGATGCCGCTGCGATGCTGGTGCTGCTCGATGATTTATTCAAGGCTCCTGGGGGGATAGAGGAGGTCCACAGCCATGCTCAGCAACTGGGTTCGGATGTACCTTTTTTTCTGGGATCGGGGGCTGCAGTGGCGTGCGGTAGGGGGGAAAAACTCCGAGACGCCCCCCAACCGCTGTTAGGTGGGGATCTGGCTCATTTCGTTCTGCTCATCCCCGAGATCGGTATCGACACCCGGGCGGCTTACGCATCCCTGAGTCAACACTTGACTTCGGGCGATTCTCGGTCCACATTTCAAGGGTGCGATTTCGTCGAAAAGTCAGACTGGGTTGGCTCCCTTCACAATCGACTGCTCGACGGGGTACGGCGGATCGAACCGGCGCTGGACCAGATTGCGAACTTCCTGGAACGGGTTCACCCTGGCCGCTGGTCGATGACCGGTAGCGGCTCCTGTTTCATCGTTGCCGCAACTGGACGGGCCGAAGCCGAGGAAGAGACCTCTCTGCTTCGATCCCATCTTTGTGATTGGGCTGACGGCACCGGACATCTGGTGACCGAAAATTCTGGATCTGTTGGGATCAAGGTACTGGAAGTCCCGATGTGGATTCCGGAGGTGGATTCCGGAGGTGGATTCTCGGTGAATCGACGCCGCGGAATTCTCTAGAGGATCTCGACTCTGCGGAATCGGGTACAAGAATCCGACAGCAGGGTGGAATCTCCAGCGAGTGCCCGATCCTGTGATCACCAGAGCACGTAAGCAGCGAGAGTACAGGCAGCGGCCGAGGGAGAGGAATTGCTATGGAGATCACTGAAGTGAGGATCAGTCCGGTGGGCGGCCGAGATGACAAGCTACGAGCGTTCTGTAGCGTCACCTTTGATGACTGTTTCGTGGTGAGAGACATCCGCCTCATCGAGGGAAACAAGGGCCTCTTCATCGCCATGCCGAGTCGTAAATTGACGATTCGTTGCCCTCGATGTCATTACAAGAATGTCGTCCGAAGTGCGTATTGCAACGAGTGCGGCAATTCGATTCCTCGCGGCCTTTCCGATGAGATCGAACAGGGGCGCACCAAATTGCACGCGGACATTGCACATCCGATCTTGACCTCCTTCCGCGAAGTGATTCAGGATGCGGTATTGGCCGCATATGAGGATCACCTCGACGGCCTTGAAGATCACCCGCATTCCCAGCGACCACGCGAGATGGCCCACGCTTCCGCGTCAGACCAGCCTCAACGAGGCGATTCTGACCATCGACCGAACCGCGGGCCGGTCCACCAGTCGCAAGGGGAGGATGAGGCGATCGAAAACGAGCCGGCTCGATCGGGTCGTGGACGGGGTCCAGCAAGATCGAATGAGAATGATGGTCGATCCGAGTCGGGAAAGACGGCAGAAGCGGACTTCCTCGGCAAGGATGAAGCGGCGGACGATTTTTCTGAGGATGTTGCGGAAGATTCCGATTCAGGTGACATGCCTCCACCGGATGATAACTTCAGTGCAGGTGTGTTTTAGAGCCACAATTTCGCAGGAGTGTAGACGAGATAACTTCTGGACCATAGAAGGTCCGGTTGGTCGGGGAAGAGCGTCATGAGGGGTCAGTTACCACCTTTGAAGAGGACCGTACGGGCCTTTGGGTCTGGCACTGTCTACTCTTCTGTACCATCGATTCCCCGAGGCTCTCGAACAGGGCTGTCCATCGGGGTAGGAGCCCTCTGCATCGCTCTGTTCGCCTGGCCGGTGAGCACTCCGACACTTCTCGCCCAGTCCTCTCAGGAGCCGCCACTTCAGAAACAGGTCGCCCCGGTTGACGGTCGACTCGAAGAGAGATTGGAACTGGAGAGCGAGGCGATCCAGGATCCTCCGCCCGTGACGACTCCCATTCATCCCGACGAGCAGTTGCGCCAGGATGTCGTCTCGTATTTCAATTCTGCGGATCCTGCCGATTGGGTGCGGGCACTGACGCTGCTCGGAGCGCGAATCGAATCGGGAGAGGCTCCCGCCTGGAGTGCTCCGCTGCTGCTCGATCTGTTGACCGATCGTGCTATGGAGTATCCACAAAGGACCCGTAACATCCTCGAGGATCGTCTGATGAAGAATAGCATCACGGGGATCCCCGTGATGCTGGTGCTGCTTCGCCTCGAGGCGAACTGGCCCTTTCTTGATCAGGTCCAGCATAATTTCCGCAGCTGGGCTGCAGACCCGGAGCAACGAGTTCGCCTGTTGACCGATTTTTCGGCGGAGAAGGATCCACGACTGATCTCCCGATTGTTACCGATCCTCGCCGCCTGGGATCCTAGAGGAACCCTCGATATCGCCATCGCGCGCCTCGCTGCAGACCAGGAGGCATCGCCGGAAGCACTGGTGGATGCTCTTTCGCGCTTCCTGGGATTGGAGCAGGGTCGAGCGGAGTGGGTCCGCTGGTGGGGGGAGAATCGGGATCAACCCATCTTCGTCGGGATCATCGAGCGAAAGAGTATCGCTGCGATGGCGGAACAATTGAAGACCTGGGAGCGAGCGCATCGATTACTCCGTGAAGTGGAGTCCGCTCCTCGCTTTCGCAACTGGATCCTCGATTCGATGAGAGATTCCGAATCTATCGCCATACGTAGTGCGGCCCTCGGAGAGGTGCCCCGTTTTGCCCAGAGCATCCAGGCCGCTCGTGTTGGCGATGGGTCGGTGAAGGGGCCAGACCTCGGTGGGATGTCGGTCAAGGAGATTCTCGAACCGCTGCGCGATCGCTGTCTCGAACTGGTGAGAGCACTGGATCATCCGTCTTCGCTGGTATCTCTTGCCGAGAGTGAAGAGCTGGCGATCGATTCGATCGTCGCACTGTCGAACATGCTCCCCTTCAGTCAAGATCCGGAGCTGGTGAGACTCCTCGAGGAGAGAATCCATACCCTGGTTCCGGGTCTCTCCAACGGCAAGCGAAGAATCGCTCGGGAAGCGCTCAAGATGGCGACCGTCTTGAGATCCCCGGTCACCGATGTGGTGGACGATGCCATCGAACGTTTCATCCCAGCGCGTGGTGACACTGCAGATGTGGCGGAGTTGAAGCGATTGATCGCCGCATCGAGGGCGGTCGGAATCACGATCCGAACGGTCGAGTATCTCACGGTGATCTCGAACCAGGTTCCGGAGCTGAATCAGGCGGTCCTGGAAGCGCTAGTATTTGGCGAGATTCCCGAGGATGCGGTGACACCAGTGCTCACCTATTACGCCAAGTTGCTCGAAAACTCGACCGATGAAAACCTCCGGTCGATCGCCATCAACGGACTGGGTCGTCTCGGAGTCGAAGAGGTGATTCCGCTGTTGACGGGTCTGGTGCTCGGCGGAGAGATCGGATCGGAACTGGAGCGTCGTTCCTCACTTCAGATGATACGCAGTATCGGAGGAGTCGGAGCTTGCGACGGTTTCATTCATATCTTGACCAAACTCCCTCGCTCGGATGGACTCTTCTCCGGGGTCATCCAGGAAGCCGTGGATTTGATTCCCACCGATCCATCCCTTGGATTCTTGCGCAGATTGATGATCGACGACTCGGGCCAGCAACGCGCTTGGATCCATGATTTGATCGATCACCAAGATGTGAAGGCTATGTTGCTGGCTGCGGCGCAGCCCACTGACCTGAGAACCCGCTCCCCTGGCCGTTTCGAGCAGTGGATGATCTTGCAGAAACTTTGCTTCGAACGAGCCATTGCCCAGTTGGTCGAGGAGGATACTGAATCTGGCTGGAGTGCCTTGCTCGCCGAAGCCACTGCCACCATCCAACTCTTCGGGGATGATCCTCTGCCAGGAAATCTGAGTGTGATTGCTCGTCAGATCCGCATCGTCGTGGTGGAGATCATCAACCGACGGGAGGTGGAGGCCGCGCTGGTCACCGCGGATCCGGTCACCATCACCTCGAGTTTTTCCCGATACCTCGATGGAATTGCAGGAATTTCTGGAGAAACACCGGTGGCGCCCCGGTTGCTGGCCAAGGATCCATGGGAATGGCTGCTTCTGCGCCTCGAATCGAGGCCCCCGCTCGAAAGTGACCCGGTACTGATTCGTTCGATGAGAATGCTAGCGGAAGGGCACTTTGCACGGGACGATGTAAAGGAACGCCTCGATCGACTCGAGGCGAGAGTCGACAGTGGAGATCAGGACCGATCTCCCACCCCGCCGTTACCGGTACCCCCCGAGGAGGCTGACGGCAGGGAGTAACATCCCGTGACCGGAGGCTGCGTTGAGTGGGTCGAATTTTGACAGACTGAGGACCAGTATCGGTAGAGGCTCCCGTGAGGAGTCCTATCACGATGCGGTGGCGATTGTGGCCCCGCTGGGTCAACCGAGACGAATCTATGGCGCTTCCGATCCGGGTACCTTCCTTCGATCGGTAGCGAAGCCGTTCCAGGCGCTGGCGATGCTGAGAGCTGGGATCGCAGAGACCTTCTCCCTGACTCCACGAGAACTGGCAGTGATCTGCTCGAGTCATGCCGGAGAACGGGTTCACCGCGAACTGGTGAGAGGGCTGCTCAAGCGTGGGGGTCTATCCGAATCTCACCTCCACTGTGGAATCCATCCTCCCTTCTCCAGAAGTGAACGGATACGCATCATCGCTGCCGGTGAATTGCCCGATGTCACCTGTAGCAATTGTTCCGGTAAGCACACAGGCATGTTGCTCAGTTGTGTGGCTCGCGGTTTTCCCGTCGAGGGATACCTCGACCCGGATCATCCTTTGCAACGTTCCATCCGTGCTGTCCTGGAACTGTTCAGCGGTGAGATTCTCGATGAGACCAGACTCGGGATAGACGGATGCGGCGCCCCGACCTACTTCATGCCCATCGCTTCCATCGCTCGCTCTTTCAGAAACCTACAAGACCAGCAGTTCCTCCAACGATGTGGGCTGGAGCAGAGAGTTCAGCAGATTCATGACGCGATCGATGCTCATCCGAAAGCTTTCAGTGGAGAGGGCCGGCTGCCGCTTCGCTGGAGTCGCTTCTTCCGTGGCAGTTGGAGAGCCAAGGAGGGTGCCGAGGGAGTGATGGCGATCTGGGGCCCCTCGGGAGCGCTGATCGTCAAGTCGCTCGACGGAAGTGATCGAGGTCTGATACATGCCGTGCCCGATCTGATGCACCGGATGCACTGGATCGACGACACGACCTTGCAACAGTGGAAAGAGGACCAGCCGTCTGTGGTTCGCAATGTCGCGGGTCGTGTGGTCGGAGAAATCACCGTCACCGTCCCCGATCCCAGCTTGCTGGAAGCGGATTATAGTTATTCGGAGCGCCCTGGAAGTGGTGTTTCGAGGTAGATCTTCTGACAGGGAGGGCAGAGGTCGAAGTGGAACTCACGATGGACCTGATCCTGAGCTTCCTGCTCCGTCAAGTTCTCCAGTTGCTGGATCAGCGCCGCCCAACTGCCGGGATTGGATTTCTTCAGATCTTCGGTAGTGATCTCCATCGGATCGTAGGCCGCCTGTACAACGATGTGCACCTGATAGCGCACATCTTCATCGATCAACAGGCTCTTGTTACAGCGATCACAAGAGATTCCTTCCATCGGATGGCCTCCGTTCTTCAATATGGGATGACAGTGCATCCACCGCTGGTCGATCGCCTCGCCAGGCATCGAGCCCGATCCACTTGAGAATCTTGAAGCCGGCCTTGCAACTTCCGATCACCGTGCCGGAGATCTTCGACTCGCCGATCCGCCGCCGATAGGGAACTGGAATCTCCCGGATCCGCAATCCTTGTCGAAGTGCTTTCAACTGCATCTCGACAGTCCAGCCGAAATCGGGATCGCTCATCTGCAGTTTTTTTAAGAGATCGAGTCGGATCGCCCGGAACGGACCCAGGTCTTGATACCGATGGCCATGAATCCACCGGATCAGTGTCGTGGCCAGCGCATTTCCCCAGCGTTGTTGTGGAGTCAAGGAACCCGCCTCGATTCCCGGGTGTGCTCGACTACCGAGTACCAGATCCGCCTGATTTTCGATGATGGGAGTGACCAGAGCCGGGATCTGTGCCGGGTCGTCGGAGTGGTCGGCATCGAGGAACACGACGATCTCATCGGAGTCCGGCTGCGCCAGTTGATCGAGGTCCGCCAGCGCCGCAAGGCAGGCGGAGCCGTAACCTCGTCTGGTGGCGTGAACGACCCGGGCACCGCGTTTTCGGGCCACCTCTGCGGTGGCATCGCGCGAGCCGTTATCGCCGACGTGAATCGAGTCGACCCAGTGGGCGGGGATCGCATCGATCACCGAGCCAATCGCCGCCTCCTCGTCGAGTGCCGGCATGACCACGCGGATCTTCCAGGAATCGGCGAGGTCAGGGGTCAAAGGTCGAGATCCGGGATTTCACGGGCACAGCGTAGCAGCGGCAACAGGTGCTCGATGAAGTCCTCGAGTCGATCGAGAGGCAAGGCGTTAGGACCATCGCAGAGCGCCTGATCTGGATCGGGGTGGACCTCCAGGAACAGGCCGTCCGCTCCGGCAGCAGCGGCGGCTCGAGCGAGCACTGGAATGAAGTGGCGCTCTCCACCGGAAACACCTTCCGGTCCACCGGGAGTCTGAACGCTGTGGGTCGCATCGAAGATCACTGCGGCACCGGTCTGTTGCGTCAGAGGGATCGCCCTGAAGTCATTGACCAGCCGGTGATAGCCGAAGGAGGATCCCCGTTCAGTGACCCACACGTCGGCGGCCCCCGCGTCTTGCAACAACTGGACTCGAGCAGCGACATCCCAGGGAGAAAGGAACTGGCCCTTCTTCAGGTTGATCACCTTGCCGGTCGAGGCCGCAGCCTCCAGCAATGAGTTCTGACGGCAGAGAAATGCCGGGATCTGGATGATGTCGACCACTTCAGCGGCACGACGTGCTTGCTCTTCATCATGAACATCGGTGGTCAGGGGGAGTCCCGTCTCCTCGCGGACTCGAGCCAGAACTTCCAGTCCGGCATCGATTCCTGGGCCGCGAAA
>CAVOEM010000036.1:0-17504 GCA_963694575.1 Planctomycetes bacterium UBA1146
TGACCGTCACTCCAATTGCCCTCATTCTGCTGGCTATCCAGCAGATAATCACTCATCTCCAGATACCAGTCATGCTCACCAAAGGTATGCACTTCTCCGAGATCGCCGACCTTTTCGAGGCTGTACATTCCGTAAAAATTATCATGCGGCTTCCAGTCCGCCTCGATCCAGGCGACTGCGTCACGAAGCGATGCTCGGACCTTTTTCCGCAGTTCAGCGGTGAGGGATTCCTTACCGAAGCGATGCACGACCAGCAGCGACGAGGCCCCCGCGCATGTCATGTTCCACGATCCCGATTTCGGGGCCTTATCTGCGTAATGAAAGCCCCTCTTCCAGGCCTTTTGCATCTCTGGCGCACTGAGTGCCCGCGGTTCTATTTCCGCCACAACCGTGCCACCCCGAGCCTCTTCTTGTCCGGTTTCACGCTCCGGTTCAAGTATGATGATCGGTGAGACTTCATCTCCTGAGGGCATCTGTACCGAGAGACAGTAGTTGGTCATCCCCAGCCAGCACTCATCGGAAATCTCGATCCCTCGCCTGGCAAAGACCCCGACAGCCAGTGAAGCAAACTGAGTCACTGAGGTGTCTGCATCGGTGGCGCTGTGCAAGTAGCGCCAGCCTCCTGTTTGATTCTGTGCACTCAGGATGATTTTGGCGGCGATATCCAGATCTTTTCGATGATTGCGGGCCAGTGTCAACAAATGGATATCAGTCAGTTCCGGCTGCAGGAGCAGTGCATCTTGTTCCGCCTGTGAGATCGCTGCATCGAGGGCAAAGGTCCAGCAGGAAACATCATAGATGCGACGTGCAGATGGCATCGCCTTGCTACAAGCATCCAGGTGTGAACGGACCACCGGATGACTGGCATCGATACCGGCGACGATGAGGGCGTATGCCTCGAGTGCTCTGGCACCTGGAATCGCTTCCGGGCGTGAGGGACTGACACCAGCGGGATCGACCAGCGCCTGGTCGAGGATGAAATCGATTCCCCCCTCGATACTACGAGTGATCCGTTCATCTCTGTTGAGGGCCTTGTTGGCTTCCCTGTTGACCCGTTGCTTGCGACCACTGGCACGCAAGTTGCCGGACGCACGGAAGGATTGGACCTCGGTAGGACCGTCTCCCGCAATGATGCCAAACTCTCCGATGGGTCCTGCTACACCTTTTTCCGAGTGGATTCTCTTGCCGTTGATGAACAGCAATAACTGGTTTCCCCTGCGCCGGATGCGCACCTGAAACGCTTCGCCCTGACTGACATAATCCGCCAGCGGACAGATCTCGACCCGGCGATCATCCTTGGGATACCCGCGGAAGACCAGTTTTGATCCGTCGCCGCCGAGAACCAAACGCCCTTGGCCGAACTGGATGCCCGCATAATTGGAACCCACCTTGTTCAAGGTCATCTTGACCTCGATGTCAAAGTTGCCCGCTTCCAGGGTATGGTCTGCAATCACCATCTTGTTCTTGCCAGAACCTATGTACTTCTCATCCTGTATCTTCCAGCCGCCATCGATGACCAACACACCCTGAGGGACACCCTTGCGGATGAACTGCTTGGCACCTCGTGCGGATGACACTTCTGCTGAGGCGGGTGCCAGGGGAGTGATGGACCCCACTCCCTTCGCTTCTGCGAGGGAGATCGACACGACGGTAGTTACCAGCAGGAGGGCGATGGCGCGGGTGGCGCGTCCTGGGACACGACCCATCGAAACCTTCCTCTCGGAATTTGTGAGACCAAAAGCCCCATGACCGAAGTCACGGAGTGTCGTGATTCTATCAGGATCTTGCGAGGGAGTCAGCAACCCCCTCGATCCATTGCTGGGGGCCCGGTATCCTCTTTCTTTGCAGATCCACGTGTTTGTAGACGAAAGGGTTTAGATGTCGGAAACGATCGAAAACTTGTTCCAGGAAGGCCGCTCATTCCCTCCTCCCGAGGCGCTCTCGAGGGATGCCAATGCGAGCGCCGAGATCTACCAGAAGGCCGCTGCAGACCCCCAAGGATTCTGGGCCGAGGAAGCGAAGCAATTGCTCTGGAGCCGACCCTGGGACCAGGTACTCGACGACAGCAAGGCACCCTTCTACCGCTGGTTTGTCGGCGGCACGCTCAATGTGACCGAGTCGTGCCTCGACCGACATGTCGCGACCAACCCTGATCGAATCGCATTCCACTGGGAGGGTGAGGCGGGAGATTCCCGCTCCATCAGTTACCAGGAGTTGCTGTCGGAGGTGTGCCGCTGTGCCAACGGTCTCAAACAGATGGGGGTGGCCAAGGGCGACACCGTCGCCATCTACATGGGCATGGTGCCGGAGATCGTCGTGGCGATGCTCGCTTGCGCCCGCATCGGAGCGGCCCATTCGGTGATTTTTGGTGGATTCAGCGCAGACAGTTTGCGAGATCGGATCGACGACTGTGCCTGCAAAGCAGTGATCACCCAGGACGGCTCCTGGCGTCGCGGATGCGTCGTGCCTCTCAAGAAGAATGTCGATGATTCACTGGTCGGCCAGCAAACGGTGAAAGCGGTGCTGGTTCTGAAGCGTGCGGGGAACGAGGTCGATTGGCAGCAGGATCGAGACCACTGGTGGCACGATGTGATACCCCAACAGGATGAGACCTGTTGCGCCGAGGTGATGGACGCCGAAGATCTACTGTTCATCCTCTACACATCGGGCAGCACCGGAAAGCCCAAAGGAATCGTCCATACCTGCGGTGGGTACCTGACAGGAGTCAGTTCCACCTTCCGTAATGTATTCGACATCAAGAAGGACGATCTCTTCTGGTGCACCGCTGACTGCGGTTGGATCACCGGTCACTCCTACATCGTCTACGGTCCACTGGCCAACAACGCCACCAGCCTCATCTACGAGGGGACCCCGGACCATCCGGAGCAGGACCGCTGGTGGAAATTAATCGAGAAGTACCGGGTCTCGATCCTCTATACCGCTCCCACCGCGATCCGCACCTTCATGAAATGGGGAGAGTCCTTACCAGCAGGATGTGATCTCTCGAGCCTGCGCCTGCTCGGATCGGTCGGCGAACCGATCAATCCGGAGGCGTGGATGTGGTATCACGAACACATCGGTCAACAACGCTGCGCCATCGTGGACACCTGGTGGCAGACCGAGACCGGCTCCATCATGATCACACCTCTCCCTGGCGTCACCACCACCAAGCCAGGCTCAGCCGCTACCGCCTATCCCGGAATCGATGCGCGCGTGGTCGATGACGAGGGAACTGAAGTACAACGAGGACACGGCGGGATTCTCGTCATCGACTCGCCATGGCCATCGATGCTGAGAGGGATTCATGGCGATCCTGAACGGTACCGGGAAGTGTACTGGAGCCGATACGATGGTATCTATTTCCCGGGGGACGGCTGCAAGGTGGATGAGGACGGATATCTGTGGCTACTGGGGCGAATCGATGATGTGATGCTGATCTCGGGCCATAACATCTCCACCACCGAAGTCGAAAGCGCACTGGTTGATCACCCATCCGTGGCAGAGGCTGCGGTAGTCGGACGTGCGGATGAACGCACGGGTCAGGCGATCGCCGCCTTCGTGGTTCTGCGCTCCTCGGTCGTGGGTCATGATCATCTGATCGGTGAATTGAGAAATCATGTCGCCGCCAAGATCGGACCGATTGCCAAGCCTTCGAGTATCGTCTTCACTCCGGACCTGCCCAAAACTCGTTCGGGCAAGATCATGAGGAGATTGTTGAAGGATATCTCGGAGCAGCGAAAACTGGGCGATGTGACGACCCTGGCCAATGCCGATATCGTCGATGCGATCCGTGATGGAGCTTCCGGTTCGCACAGCGATGGTGGATAAACCGCCGAGGCGGTCGAGGCTGAAATAAAACTCAGCGGTCGCTGTCGGCGGATTCCGATTCTTCATCATCTTGCGCAGACATCTGTGCAAGACCCCAGGAGGTCAGGAACGCGAGCCTCGCAACATTTTGCAACTTGACCGGAATCACATCCTCGACATCGTCGGAGGGCTTGTGATAGTCCTCGTGGAAACCTCCGAAGAAAAAGACCGATGGGATCCCCTTCTTGAGAAAGGGGGCCTGGTCTGATCTCAATAGCACCGCGTCCATGCCGGTTTCATCGATCTCCAGTTCGAGTAATTTAGCCATTTCATAGATGATCTGACCCAGAGGTTCATCGCTGGCACGACGCCCCACCTTGACCACTCGTTTCTGATTACGAGAAATCATATCCATGTTGACCATCCCTGCGATGGACCCGCTATCAAATCCCCCATCGGCGACGAAGGCAGTCGATCCGTGCAAGCCCAGTTCTTCCGCATCGAAGGCCACGAACAGCAGGGTCCGCCGGGTCTTCAAGCGATTGAGAGCGTACGCCTCTGCCACCTCCAGTAGCGCTGCAACCCCTGAGGCGTTGTCATCCGCGCCATTATGGATCTCACCGCTGGCCCCACCGCGCGAAAGGCCAGGAGACTTGCCCCGCCCGACATGATCATAATGGGCTCCCACGACGATGAATTCATCCCGAAGATCCGGATCGGTGCCGGGCATCCGTCCGACGACATTTCGTCCGAGGCTCATGTCCCTGCCATCTCGACGAACTTCCATCACCACATGGGGCCTGCCCATCACCACTGCCCCCTCATCGGAGGATTGTCGTGTCCACGACGACAGCGGTCTTCCTGAGATCTTCCAGATCTTGGCGATTCCAGCCCCGTGAACCCGGATGACCGGCAGCACAAACAAGTCCTGGGCATCCGCCGGGGGCCAAACCTCGGAGGGACTCGGCCGACAGGATTCTCCCACCAGCATCAGTCCTATTGCGCCTCGGGCCTTGAGCTTTTCGCAGTACATTTCAAGATCCTCATCGGAGATCTTCTGCTCGACCGGTAAGACGGCGAAGCGACCCACGACTGGATCCAGGTCTCGGTCCCCCCATGCTTCCAGGGGGTCCAGCATGAACGCACAAATGGCAGCGACATCGACATCGGCAGAGCGTGGATGTGGGAGAAATTCCTGGCGGAAAATCAGCAGGTTTTCGCGTGACGCTTTGTCGGAAACCATCAGACGGATTCGGTTTCCCTTTTCAATCGATCCGCGAACCCCATCCCTTCCGGGTATGGTGAAATTGTGAAACCAGCTGCCAGCATCGCCCGCCGGGCTGACACCGATCTCCTCGAACCGCTTGGCAATGTATTCGGCGGAGTCGCTCGCGCCTGTACTTCCAGCCAGGCGGCCTTCCCGCAAGTCATCGGCGAGCCAACGCAGATGCTCCATCGCCTCACGTCCGGTGATGGACCGGGCGGCATGTTTGACATCGGGAGCGATACGAGAATTCTTGTCGCGACGACTGGAAGGTTCGATCCCCTGCGCATCGAGGAACGGAGATAGCGTAACTACCGCCAGCAACGTCGAGATGGCGATGGTCCGTGGCAGAAGCCGATGGCCTCCAGCGCCGTGACGAATCGCAGTTCCTTCAAAAGTCTTATTTGGCAAGAATCTTATCTTTCCCGGTAGACGATCCGACCCTTGGTCAGATCATAAGGGGAGATCTGAAGAGTTACATTGTCACCTGGGTTGATGCGGATGTAGTGCTTGCGCATCTTTCCGCTGATGTGGGCGAGAACGATATGACCGTTCTCCAGCACACACCGAAACGTGGTATTCGGCAACGCTTCCTTGACGATTGCCGTCACCTCGATCGGTTCCTCCTTCGCCATTGAGTTCCTCTCGCATGTCAGTGGTTACTGGATTGAGCAGATCTTCGAAGACCTGCTACTGTGGTTGCAGTACCTCGACTGCATTCTCATGAAGCCCGAGTTTAGCCGGGGTCATCGAGAATCGCCACCGGTCCCATCGGGCTGAAGGAGAACCCGGGAGCGGTTTCGCTGGGCCTGAACGATCGCCACCGCCAAGGCATCTGCAGCATCCGCTGGCCTGGGAGGCTCATCCATCCCCAGGATCCGCTGGACCATCGCCTGCACCTGTTCCTTGCTGGCCCTGCCACTGCCGGTGACCCCCAGTTTCACCACTGTTGCCGCCAGTTCCACCACTCTCAACTGTGCCAGGGAACAGGCCAGGATGCACACCGCTCGACCTTCCCCCGCAAGAAGTGCACTACGAGCGTTCTTGCCGTGAAACACCTCTTCCACCGCTGCCATATCTGGCTGATGGAGGGCAATCGCACGCTTCACCTCCTGATGGATCTGCAGCAACCTCTCCGAGTGTGGAAGGTCGGTCGAGGTGCGGAGGGAACCGTATTCGACCAGCGAAAATCCGGGGCCATCCACATCGATCACTCCCCAGCCCATCTTCGCCAATCCTGGATCGATCCCCAGAACTCGCAGAGGTTTCCGATCACTCATCCCTCTTGCCCTTCTCTCGGTAGAAGATCCGGACCGGCACTTCAGGAATATCGAGCAGTTCACGCAATTTGTTCTCCACTGCGCGTTTCAACTGAGGTGTGAAGAAATCGGGTTTATTGACGAACATCGCTATCGTGGGTGGCATCACATCGACCTGAGTCGCGTAGTAGATCTTCGGTTCCTTACCATGCTTCACCCTCGGTCTGGGTCCATTTCGAATCGCATCCACGGCACGATTCAAGACTCCAGTACCCACTCTGGTGACGGCCTGCTTCGCCAGAGATTGCACCAGCGAGATGCATCTCGTCACGTTGCGACCTTCCTTGGCAGTCATGAAGAGGACTGGCGCAAATCCGATTCCTGGCAATTTCAATGCGAGGTACTTCTCGTACTCCTCCATCGTGGTCCGGTCCTTGGCCAGGTCCCACTTGTTGACCGCGATGACGCAGGGTCGATGGCGATTCATCACTTCTCGGGCGATTCTCATGTCGAGCTGGGAAACTCCGTGGACCGCATCGATGAGGAAAACCACCACATCCGAGCGACCGATCGCCGCAAGAGTCCTCGCTTGGGCGTAGAATTCGACCGAATCCTTGAGCTTTCCTCGCCGAAGCATCCCTGCGGTATCGATGGCAACGAATGAGATCCCGTCCTTTTCGAATCGAACGTCCACTGCATCCCTGGTGGTGCCAGCGATGTCACTAACGATCACTCGTTCCTCACCGATCAAGGCGTTGATGAATGTCGATTTACCGGCATTGCGACGCCCTACGATGGAAATCTTCAATGCTGGTTTGGCAGTTTCGGTCTCACCGACCGGGATGTCCGCCACGAATCTCTCGATCAAATCAGATACACCATCGCCATGTTCCGCCGAAATTGGTCGGGGTTCACCGAGACCGAGCGCCCAGAATTCGGAGATGGAATCGACTTCCCGATCGGCCTCGCACTTGTTCACCACCAGGTGGCACTTCTTCCCCAGTGGTCGGAGCCGATTGGCGACCTGCTCATCGAGAGTATGAAGTCCAGCCTTACCATCGACCAGCATCAAGATCAGATCGGCACTGGCGATCGCCACATCGATCTGGTGATGGATATCTGAATCGAGTGCCACTTCATCGGTGATTCCGATGCCGCCAGTATCGATGATCTCGATGTTTCGATCGAGGATTTCGACCTCGACACTGATTCGATCCCGTGTCACTCCGGGACGATCATCGACGATGCTGACACGCCTGCGAGCCAGGCGATTGAGCAGCGTAGACTTCCCTACATTGGGTCTCCCCACGATAGCGATACGGGGCATCATCGGGATCCTCGAAACCAGTGCAGAAGTGTCACGACCGTTTTTCCATCGATAATCTCCCCGCTGGAGAGCAGCGATTCCAGCTGTTCACGAGAACAGAAATGTACCTGAACCCACTCATCTTCATCGGTGTCCTGCCCCACAAATTCCAACTCTTCTGCCAGATAGATGTACATCCGCTCATCGCTGAAACCGACCGCTGGCAAGATGTCAAACATGTGGGTGATCTTACCCGCCTGGTACCCGGTCTCTTCACGAACTTCCCGTTTGGCACATTCGATCGGTTTCTCGCCCTGGTCGATCAGTCCGGCAGGAATTTCCAGCAAGTTGTGGCCCAGTGCAGAACGGTGCTGCTCGACCAGCACGATACGACCATCGGGTAAGACTGGCAGGATCACTGCAGCCCCGGGATGACGGATCACGTCACGATTCGCAATGCGCCCATCGGGCAGTCTTTCCCTCAGTTCATGCATCTGGTATCGAGCACCGGAGTAAGCCAGAGTTTCCTCAACGGCCACAAATCGAGGGTCGATACGACTCCCGCAGCCTTCCTGATCGAGCTTCCCCGATGACAAATCAGGGAGTCCAGCTCCGGATTCGGATGGGTCCATTTGAGCACACCATTTCTCGCTCCGGGCCCGACGATCGCGGAACCCCATGCTGCTGGAGCCCCATGCTGCTGGAGCCCCATGCTGGAGCCCCATGCTGGAGCCCCTTCAGTCTAGCGAATTGATCTGGCGAAGTGGAGCGGATCCGGGTTCCTTGGCTCTCAGGGCACTGGTGACATGAAATCGTGCCGCAAGCGCTCCGTCGGGCAGACGAGCCTCGACCACGTCTTCCAGATCGACCCGGCCATGAGACTTCATTTCACTGGAGGCATGATCCAGTTGATCGGCATCGATGGTAAATCGTAACTCCACCGATCGGTTTGCCGGTTGGACAAACTCTCCCCGGATGGCACGACTCCAGCAGGTACTCGAGATCCCCTGGAGTGCCAAATATCGCCAGTAAAGGATGGGAAAGAACGGATCTGCCGCACTGAAGAGAGATCCCCCGAATGTGGTCCCCATCAAGTTGCGAGTCAGGATCGTCTTCCGAACCCGGACCACAGCAAATTGGAATTCAGAATCGATCTCGGTGATGCGGATTCCCTGAAACAGGAAAGGAGGCCAGAGATTCATCCACCAGCGCATGCCGCTGGCGGGGGTCTGTTCATCGATCAACTGGACTCCAGTTCCTCTTCCAATCCTCGAGATCGAAGTGCCACCATCAAACAAGAAATGTCGGAAGGGCTCACTCCTGCGATCCGTTGAGCGGAAGCCACGGTATCCGGTTTCAGGCGATTCAGCCAATCTCTCGCTTCATTTCGCAGCCCTGGGATCGTGTCGTAGTTGAGGTCTGCAGGGAGAGACCATTGCTCCTGGCGACGCATCCTTTCGACCTCGCCCTGTTGTCGCTCGATGTAGGATTCATATCGGACGGCGACTCGAACCTGATCACGGAGCCTATCTTCGAGATCCCAATTCTCGACACCGGGGACCGCTTCGATGAGTCCGCTCCAGGTCGCTCCCGGGATTCTCATCATCTCATGCAAGGTGCGAGTGCCATGCCGTTCCCGATGAAGGCGGCTCACCGTTTCGGTGATCTGTTGTTGATCGCTGCGAACTCGATCCGCCTGCTCATGGCTGATCAGCCCCAGCATCTCGCCCTTCTCCGCCAGCCTCAGATCGGCGTTGTCATGGCGCAGCATCAATCGAAACTCAGCTCTCGAGGTAAACATCCGGTACGGTTCTCGAGGGTCGCAGCGCACCAGATCATCTGCCAGTACGCCGATGTACGCTTCGTCCCTCCCGAGGATCAGGGGGGGTTGATCCGCCAGATCGAGCGCCGCATTGACCCCTGCCATGAAGCCTTGTGCGGCGGCCTCCTCGTAACCACTGGTTCCACAGATCTGGCCCGCCAGGTAGAGGCCGGAGAGCGCCTGACATTCAAAGGTTCGGGCGATCTGATGAGGGGGGAAAAAGTCATACTCCACGGCATAGCCGTGGCGCAGGAAACGTGCCGTCTCCAGTCCTGGAATCCTCGCCACCAACTGCTCCTGCGCCTCGGCAGGCAAACTGGTGGAGATCCCGTTGACGTAGATCGAAGGGGTTTGCAGTCCTTCTCGTTCGAGGTGCACCACGTGTCCCTGGCGATCGGGGAACCGGACCACCTTGTCCTCGATGGAGGGACAGTATCTAGGTCCCACACCCTCGATCTGTCCCGAGAAAATCGGGCTGCGATGAAGGTACTCACGAATCACATCGTGAACCGATTCATCGGTGCGAGTCGTATGGCAGTTCATCCATTCCCGCTCGGGTAACTGGTTCCAGTGACTGAAGCCTCGAGGATTCGCATCCGGCCGTTGCACCTCTAACTGGGACCAGTCGATCGATGCGCCATCGAGTCTCGGCGGAGTCCCGGTCTTCAGCCTTCCCGTCTCCAGCCCCAGTCCCCCCAGCGCTCCGGTCAGTTGCCGGACGGTTCCCTCACCGATCCGTCCACCCTCCGACTGGGTTTCACCGACATGCATCACCGCTCGCAGGAAGGTACCGTTGGTCAGGATCACCTTGCGAGAAGTCACCGTCGCCCCATCCTCCAGTTGGACTCCTGCCGCCACACCGTCGACGATGTGAATATCTTCCACCGAACCCTCGACCACTCTCAAGCGCGGCTGGACGCTAATCAGTCGCCGCATCTCTCTCGAATAGAGGTCCTTATCGACCTGGGCTCGCAACGACTGGACAGCCTCGCCCTTGGATGTGTTGAGCATCCTGTAGTGGAGACCGGCAACGTCTGCCACCTGTGCCTGAACCCCTCCGAGAGCATCGATCTCTCGAGTCAATTGCCCCTTGCCGATGCCTCCGATGGCGGGATTACAGGAGAGAGCTCCGATGGTGTTCTCGCTCAAGGTGACGAGAATCGTCTCGCGACCGAGCCGTGCCGCCGCAAGGGCCGCTTCGCAGCCGGCGTGCCCACCTCCGACCACGATGACTTCTGCATCTACATCTCTCATGCGGAATTTTCTCGCTGGTAAAATAGTTCTTCGAGGCGATCGAAGTAGTGTGGATCCGATTTCGAGACGCAGTCGGCGTCCAGCACCCGGGTCCCTTCCACCTTCAAGGCGAGCAAGGAAAACGCCATCGCCATCCGGTGATCCCCTGCTGGATCCAGATCCGCCGGGACCAGATCGACCCCATCGCTCCCGACCACCCGCAACAGATCTCCGCGAACCTCTGCGCGGATCCCCATCGCCTCCATGCCACGGCACAGCACCATCAGCCGATCCGTTTCCTTGACCCGAAGATGGGAGACCCCAGAAAAGATCGATTCACCTCGAGCAAATGCTGCCACCACCGCCACCGCGGGAACCAGGTCGGGGGTGCCCTCCATGTTTCTTGAAATAGCCTTCAATGGTCGGCCATGAACCCGAATGGACCGTTCACCGATCTCTACCGGGCACCCCATTTCGGACAGGATCTCGCCGATCACCCGGTCTCCTTGCAGCGAGCGGCTTCCGACACCTTCGACCGTAACATCGCCGGAAACGAGCGCCGCCGCACAGAGCGGAAAGGCCGCGGACGATGCATCGGCCTCGACTTCGATTCGGCCCGATCGCAACTCAGAAGCGGTCATCACTGTGATCTCTCTCGGTTTCGTTCCCACCTTCACGCCAAAGGCGCGCAGGACTGCGGCGGTCAGATCGATGTATGGCCGGGAATAAATGGGACCCACCAGTCGAAGATTCAATCCGGCGGGAAGGTGCGGGGCGATCAGCATCAGAGCACTGGCAAATTGACTCGATACTGCCGCCTGGAGAACCACTCGGCCCCCCTCCATCGACCCTCCCCGGATACGAACAGGAGGGCCTTCTCCTTCACAATCGATGTTGCAACCCAGATCTCGCAGAGCCTGGACCAGCGGCAAGATCGGACGATGAGAAACCCCATCGATGTGCGTTTCATCGCCACGCAACGCCAGCAGCGCCGTCAGGAATCGCATCCCGGTGCCGTTGGCTCCGACATCGATGCGATCGGCACCGGCGGGGAATCGACCGGCACAACCGACGATCTTCAGTGGCCCCGGTAACTGCCCGGAGATCTCGAACCCCAGATCGATCAACGCTGCCACAAAGATCTCAAGATCATCATTCTTCGGTGCGCCGATCACCTGGCTCTCACCGTGGGCCAGCAATGCCGAGAAGATCACCCTTTGAGCCACCGACTTGGATCCGGCCGTGCGCACCTGGCCCCGTAGCGAGACGGGATGCTGAACACTCCAGATTCGAGCAGTGGATTGGCAGTTCATTCCAGGATCATACACCCAACACTGCCCCACGGCATCGAGACACGCAGGGTTGCACAGCAGTAGATCCCTCTCCATCCTGCGTAGCGTCGACCCGTGGGGTCTAGGAGGAGCCTGAATTGATCAGAATCCAGCTGTTGATCTTCATCTCGTGGTGGTCGTGTTCGTTGGCTTGTGCCCAGATCCAATCCCCTGAAGAGTGGCTCGAGCGTCCACCTGGCACCGACTTTGAGTTGGCCGATTGGAACACCATCGGCGGCTGGTTCGACCACCTCGGCGAACAGCATCCGGCGGTTTCCACCACCCTGGTAGGGACCTCCACCGAGGGCAGGCCCTTTCGCCTCTGCGTCATCTCGTCGCCGGAGAACCTGCAACGGCTGCCGTCGATCCAGGCGATGAGCCAGAAAATCGCAGATCCCCGCGGTCTTTCGCCCCAGGCGGCAGAAGCGTTGCTCGATCAGGCGGTCCCCATCGTCTTTGTCTCCTGCAATATGCATTCGACCGAGATCGCCGCTGCCGAGATGTCGATGACCCTCGCCTGGAAACTCGCCACCTCCGATGCCGAACCGTGGGCCAGCGTCCGCGACAAGGTAGTGACCGTCATCATTCCCACCGTTAATCCGGACGGACTCGACCGGGTCGTCCACTGGTACCACAAGATCGTCGAAACTCCCTACGAGGGAGCATCGCTACCGGAACTTTACCAGTGGTACGCAGGACACGATAACAATCGTGACTGGTTCGCTCTGTCGCTGGAGGAAACCAAGATCGTCACCCGACTCCTTTACACCCAGTGGTTTCCCACCATCTACTGGGACGTTCACCAGCAGGGCTCACGGAGGGAGCGGATGTTCGTTCCCCCCTTCCGCGATCCGCTCAATCCAAACCTACACCCCATCACCATCTCCGGAATCGGAGCCCTCGGGTCGCGAGCGATGCTGGACCTGACCTCCTGGGGATTCACCGGAATCTCCTCGGGAGTGACTTATGACATGTGGTGGAGCGGAGGCAATCGCAACGTGCCGGTGCGTCACAACATCATCGGCTTGCTGTCGGAAGCGGCCTCCGCCAACTTGGCGAGTCCCATCTGGATCTCCCCCTCGAACCTCTCGGCACCCAAAGGCATCGAGACCGGTTATGCCCCATCCAATCGCTTTCCTGCACCATGGCCCGGCGGCTGGTGGCGTGTCGGAGACATCCACCGCTACGAGATCGCGCTGGCCCGATCACTGCTGGGGAGCATCGCAAGGGAGCCCAGATCGTGGCTCCAGAACTCCCTCCAAGTGGCGCGTGATGTGATTCGCCGTGGTCGGGAGGAGGCACCCCGCGGCTGGTTGATTCCGCGCCAACAGCGCGACCCCGATGCCCTGCTGCGACTGCTGGAGATCCTCCAAGCCCAGGGGATCGAGGTGATGGAAGCCACCGATGAGTTTCAAGCGGATGGTCGCCCATACCCCAAGGGAACCCTGGTCCTGCACAGGGAGCAACCGTACGGATCCTTCCTCAAGGATCTCTTCGAAGTACAGCGATATCCGGACGGACCGGCACCGTACGACGTCGCCGGTTGGACCCTTCCCCTGCTATTCGGAATCCGCCGGGTCGAGGTGCTGGAGAAGATCACGGTGGAGGCGACACCTGTGGAGGAAAATAAGTCGGTGGTGGCACGCCACTCGGTGGCGGTGGCGGATCGACTGGTCCAGATGAGTGACAAAAATTCCGATAAAAGGTTCGTGGTACAGGAGATCTCAGGCACCGATACCTCTCGCATCCCGGAACTCTTCAAGGCACGAGAAGCCGGGGCCAGAATCTACAGCAAGAAGGATGGATCGTGGGGAATCGAACGGAAAGACCTGGAACCCTCCAGTTCGATGGACGAGTTCAAGGCGCGCGAACTGCCGGGCAGCCGCATCGGAGTCTATGCACCTTGGAGTGCTAGCATGGATGAGGGGTGGCTGCGCTGGGTGCTCGACCATTACCAAGTACCGTTCCAGCGCATCCGAAACGAGCAGATTCGAGCCGGTGCTCTGTCGGAGATCATCGACGTGCTGGTGATCGCCGACATCAGCCAGAATACCATCGAGAAGGGACGAACATCCGGAAGTGTATTCCCGGAACTAGCCGGCGGCCTGTCGCCAGAGGGTGTCATCGCCATCGAGGAATTTGTTCGGGGTGGCGGAAGACTGGTCTGCAGCGGCAAGTCATCCTCATTCGCCATCGAATTGTTCAATCTACCACTCGTCTCGGCTCAGCCGGAGGATTCGCAGGAGCAGTTCCAGTGTCCAGGATCCATCGTACGAACCCTTCCGGTTGGCGATACTCCCTGGACCGCCGGATTGCCCGACTCCACTGCCATCTTCTTCTCCCGCTCGCTGGCATGGCGAGATGAAATCCGGGAGGACGAGGAGACCACTGTGAAACACTTGCTTCAATTCCCCCACCAGCAGATCCTGCTGTCGGGGTGGGCCAAGAACGAAAAGGTGCTGGCGGGTGCGACCGCCTGGGCGACGTCAAAGGTCGGCAAAGGTCGGGTCCACCTGTTTGGCTTTCGGCCTCATTACCGATCGTGGAGCCACGGCACCTTTGGCCTGTTACTCCGGGCCATCCTGCTTCCCTGAAATGGAGCCCAATCCACATGAACTCACCGGGAAAATCCGGCGATCACCTGCGATTCCATGCCCTCGATGGACTTCGTGCGACGATGATGTTGCTGGGACTGGTCCTCCATGCTGCCTGCAACTACCAGGATTCTCCGCCAAGTGCAGTCTGGTCCTTCCGGGATGAGGAGACCAGTTCGTTCTTCACCCTGCTGGTACTCTTCATCCATGCCTGGAGAATGCCGATCTTCATGCTGCTGGCAGGGTTCTTCTCGGCACTGCTGGTCGATCGACGAGGCCAGGATAGTTTCCTCGGCAATCGAATGTCTCGGCTGGCATTACCTCTGATCCTGTTCCTGCCGCTGATCTTGCCGCTGACCACATCCGGATTCGCATTCGCAGTGAGCCAGATGCCGGTCGAGGGGTTCGGAGGATTCTTTCAGAAGAGTAGTGGCCGCTGGTCCGACCTGTTCCCCACCAACACGATTCACATGTGGTTCATCTACTACCTCGTCCTCTACTGCTCCCTCGCCTACCTGTGGATCCACGGTTCGACTCTGTTGCTTCCGCAGAAGATTCGCAATCTACCTCGCAGGTGCATCGAGATCCTCATGCGCTGGCCAGGTGGAACTCTCTTGCTGTCGATTCCACTGATCTTGTTCCTGAAAGAGTCCGCAGGGTTGCTCTCCACCGGGACCGGCATCATCCCCGAGTCCAGTTCCTTCTTCAGCTACGGATTCCTCTACTTCTGCGGCTGGGCACTGTGGAATCAACGACAACTCCTCGAACGACTTCGCAGCTGGCCAACCACGCTGCTGTCACTGGGATTGACGGGAATCCTGTTCCTACCATGGCTGGAGTTCTTCCTCCATGCGGTCGGGCTGCCAGCGGGGGCACTGATCCAGTCGCTCCAAGAACTCGCTGGGGTCGAACAGTTCGAGGGATCGACGATCCAATGGATCGGCGCCACTCTCTCCGCTCTGCTGATGTGGAACGCCATATGGGGCTTCATGGGACTGTTTCAGTTGACCGCCGATCGCAACATCCCGCTGATTCGATACATCGTCGACGGCTCCTATTGGGTCTACCTGGTTCATCTTCCCTTCTGCATCTGGATCCCCGGACTGCTCTTCGATCTCGACCTGGGTTCTGCGGGGGCGTTCTGGAAGTTCTTCATCACGCTACTGGCAACCACCATCATCGGGTTCGTCAGTTACGAATGGTGTGTCAGGAACAGCCCCATCGGAGAGATCCTCAACGGCAGAAGATGGCCTCGGGCATTGGGCAGGGCACTCAGAAATCGTCCGCTGGTCGAGGTCGAGAATCACTCCAGCGGATGACCCCGTTTTTGGCCTCAAGTGGTAAAATGCATTCTCAGTGTCATCGATCCGCTCCAATTCTGGACCATCCCCTTCGGAGGCTTCATGCTAACCATGATCTGTTGCTGCATGCTGGCCCTGTGGGCTGGTGATGAACCGGTGATTGCGCCACTGATTCCACAATGGGAGCAACAAAGAGGGGTTCCACCGATCCGCTGGGCTGGAAGTCGCCTCGATGAAGCACACCAGGAGGCGCAAGATCGAAGGGTACCCATCCTTCTCTGGGTCATCCGCGATGGCGACCCCGCTTCGCAATCTTGGGCCGACCAGAGACTGATCGATCCAAATTTCATCTCGACCCTCGAAAGAGAAACGGTGCCTGCCATCGTCTGCCTGGCGGCAATCGATGGACAGCGCCACTCACAGCAACTGGTTCGGGATGACGAGCAGAGTCCACCCCGATCGCGCTGCCCTCACCTTCGATCTTCCAGCTGCCAGGAGCACCTCGGCAGTGAGACACTGTTGAAGGACATCGAGTTGCCCCGCTTGTTTCCCGCGGCATTCCTGATTTCCTCTTCGGGGAAAGTTACGGCAGTCCCTCAGGAGATCCCCTTCCAGGGAACCGAAGAGTTGGTGCTGTACCTCTCTGGCCAGCGACAGGGAAAACGATCGACACGATTGAATCTGGAATATCTGAAGATCAGGCTCGAACGCGCGCGAACCTGTTTCGAGTCGACGGAGATCAGATCAGGTCGGATGGCTCTGGTGCACGTCGAAAGCCAACTCGATCAGTTCGGCCCACAGATCCGATCCGAATGGGAAATGGTGTCCCAGCCATATCTGGCTTACGGCAAACAGATGTTACGACAGGCGAAACAGATCGGGAGGACGGATGCCAAGCGACGGCTACTGATGCTCAGGAGGCTGGTGCAGGAACTGGAAGGGTTACCTCCTGCCACCACGGCTCAGCGCTACATCGATCAGGCTCTCCCCAACTAGAACATTCCCAGCTGTAGACGAGCCCCCTCTGTCATCCGATCTTTGGTCCAGGGAGGATCCCAGACCACCCCTACCTTGCATTGCTCGACCGACTCGATCGCTGCAATCTTGCCTTCCACTTCACCCGGAAGAGTACCTGCAACTGGGCAAGCCGGTGAGGTCAAGGTCATGTCCACATCGACGATCTGATCCTCGATATCGATGCGGTAGATCAGTCCCAGCTCGTAGATGTTGACGGGAATTTCAGGATCGAAGCAGGACTCGATCGCTTTCACGACCTGATCTTCCAGAGTTCCCTCTTCACCCTGTAAACCGGCAACACGAGGCTCGCTCTGAGATGCTTCATTGCTCAGAGATGCTTCGTTACTCTGCGGATCCCGGTCGCCATCGGCGTCAGGGTTTTCTTGTGATTCCATCATTCTGTACTGACCTCTTCCTCGACCCCGCTCAGCGCCTGGATCAGTGTATGCCACGCCAGGGTTGCACATTTAACCCGGGCGGGGTATTGCCGGACTCCACTAAAGACTGCCAACTTCCCCAGACCTTCACCGGCAGGAACATCTCCCTCGCCCGCGACCATCTGGTGAAAAC
>CAVOEM010000037.1:0-17451 GCA_963694575.1 Planctomycetes bacterium UBA1146
CTTCATCTTCATCTTCATCTTCATCTTCATCTTCATCTTCATCTTCATCGTCATCTTCATCGTCATCGTCATCTTCATCGTCTTGATCGTCTTCATCGTCGTCATCGTCGCCGTGCCCCTCGTTCTCATCGGAATCCCGGTGCTGCTCCCCACCGGAGGTGAGATCGATGAGAAAAGATCCACTCTCGGGATCGACCCGAGCCGCATCCGACCGAACTACGATGCACCCGGAGAGGAACAAGAAAAGTAGAGGAATCCACAGAATCAATCGCATCATGGAGGCTCCTTGCCTTTCGTTTGCTTACCGTTCGCTCGCTTACCGAGGCCAGTGTCCAGCATTCATGGCATGAGGCAAGAAGCGGTAATCGCAGAAAATTGTCAATCCAGGCACCATCAGGGGGATCGGTCCGGTCGAGGCAGCCCCACCTCTACCTGTGCAGCATCGGAGACTCGCATCGGGTGACAGGCCAGATCCTGCGTTGTGGGGCCATCGAGCACCGAGCCGCTACTGGCATCGAAGCACGCTCCGTGTAGCGGACACTCGACCTGACCGTCAAACACGGTGGCACCGATCATCGACGCTCCCAGGTGTGGGCAACGATCATCGAAGACGGCGATTCGAGCCCCCTGGCGCACCGCCATCAGGCTCCGACCTCCGACCGTATCGAAGAACGGCTTCTCCTCCTCGATCTCTCCCACCGAGCAGACCCGATACCACTCCAGATCCTGAGCAACAGGGTCCAGAGGAAGGTCGCCGGTGGCGTCACTCATAAAAGGGATTGTCTCCAGCGGCGTGATCGGTGGAGTCGTGGATATTTTTCACTCTGGGGACCTTCTGGCGAATCAAAGTTTCCACTCCTTGGCGCAAGGTCATCGCTGCCATTCCGCAACCCTGACAACCTCCACCCATGTGAACGAAGATGTCAGTCTCCTTCACATCGACCACTTCGATGAATCCACCATGCGCCGCCACCATCGGGTTCATTTCATCATTGAGCAAATTCTGGATCTCGACGAACAGTTCCTTCTCTTCCTCGTTCATCTGGCGCGACCGATTCTGCTGGATTCGTTCGAGTCCCTCGAAATGGGTCTGGATGAGTTCGCTGGCCCGCTCAGCAATGGGTCCCCATGGGAGCCCCTCGATCGGTTTCAACAAGGTGACGATCCGATCCTGAAGCAACACCGCTTCGAGCCCTTCGATCTGCACCAGCAGCTGCCCCAGAGGACTGTCACTGGCTTCCTCCACGGTAGAGAAGTACTCGGGCGTTTTCGCCACGACTCGATTGGTTTTGATCACGCAGGTATCGGATTTCGTTTCGTATGGTTCGATCTGGATCTCAAGTGTTGAATTCATGAAATTTCCTCTCAGGTCCGATGATGACCGGAAATTCTCTGCAGATCTAGACTTCCAGTGATAATCCGGAGCAGGTCTTCAAGAACAGACCTACTGGGGCACAGCATCGTCGCAGCGGCCCAGGGTCGAGGCACGCAGGTGCAACCAGTCCCAGAAGCCCGCTCTGAGGGCCAGAGCCTTCCGCATCCCCTTGACCAGATCCACCCGACCCGAAGGAGTTGCAGCATAGTGCCGTGAGATATCGAGCAAAGTTTCTTGATGGTGATCATCGACTGCAGCGTGGAGGGGAAAGAAAACGGTCTCTCTCGGATCAATTTCGAGCACCGTGATCGCCGGCAAGAAGTGCTGGTACATGGTACTCACCACATTTTCGGTTCCCAGACCCAGAGCCCCTACCGCTTCCGCGGGGGATCCTCCCGAAAGAACCGAAAGGAACATCTCACGCCAGCAGACCACCTCCACTGAGTCCGACTCCGGATTCAAGTTTTCGACTCCTGTTGCTTCGCAGAATCTACGAAAGAGGATCGGATGCGGAATCCCATCCACCCACTCCTTCTCCACACCGATGTCAGCCAGTTCCTCCAGCTCATCGGCCTCGTAGATGCCAGCCTCTTCGGTGAGATTTTCCATCAGAGCCGTTCGATGCTCGGGTATCTCCAAGCGCCCTATGACAGTGGTCAAAAACCGCGGAAAATGAGACGAGTATCCGTGATAATGGCAGGCGAAATCCGCCAGCGCCCAGTTCATGTCTGGAAGAGAATGATTCCTCAATGCCAGCAGGTAGGGATGGTTCACCGCACGATGCGCGATGGCCTCTTCAGTCACCCTTTGAAGAAAGATCTCGACATCTTGTTCCCCTGAATTCGCTGCTGAGCTCAGATGTGCCTGACGCCGAGAATCGAGGATCCGGACAAAATGCAGCAGGTCCTCAGGGTCTTTTCCCAGATCTCTCAACAGCTCTTCTCGTTCCATCTTCCGCAAAATGCTGGAAGTCCCAGCGCGGACAGTGGCGCTCCTCGGGCGGCGATCGATGAATGCCATCTCGCCGACCAGATCTCCCGCCTCGATGGTCCCGATCACTGTGCCGCCACGCAGCACCTCGACTCGGCCACTCTCGATCAGATAGATACTCTCCTCGAAATCTCCCTCGCGGATGATTTCGGTTCCTTCTTCGATCTCAATCCGATCTCCTGAATCGCTCAATCGATCGAGCAGATTCTGGGGTAAAACAGGGTGATTCACGATGTCTCCATTCAAGGTGCTCCACTCGCCAGATCACCATAGATTTCTATTGTTGAAGATAGTCTCTCCTGAAGGGACTCCACCAGCCATCCGGGAATCGAGAGTACACAACTCCCCCGCTCACCGGATCCGAACTCGCATCGCACTCGGACAGACTTTCGCAGAAAATAGTGCCGAATCAGTGATCCTCGACAATTTCCTCCGCTGACCTTCAATTATTTTTCTTCTGTTTCTTCCGTCGATAGGGGTGAACCCAACTGGCAAAGGCATGGGGGCAGCGTGACTGAACCCACACCTTACCTCTGCCGGAAAAGCGCAGCAGCAATTGATCTCCGAAGAGGAATGCACGAATCTTGCGCGTGCGGGTCAGACGGTACTCAAGGCTCGGTTCCCACGCAGCCGCATAGCCGTTGTCGACCAGGTACTCCCCGTCTACTTCGACCTCCTGGATATCTCCATAGGCATTGAAGAACAGAGTGCCGGTCCCCGAACAACGAAGGATGAAGAGCCCCTCGTTGAAGAACCCACGAAGACCATCGAACTTGGTGTCGATCTGGATGTCTCCGATGGAAGCCAAGTAGGCTCCCTTCTGCAGGAAAATCTCTTCCCCATTCATCTCCCTGGCCACGATTGCACCTGCCGGTCCCGGAGCCAGGCTCACCCGAGCCCCCGGCGATTGTGTGGTGTAGGTATTCTGAAAGAAGGACTCTCCCGAGAGGAGGGCTCTCTTCAATCCCTGAAAGACTCCCCCACGAGTGGAGGTTTCCATCTCGATCGCTGGGTCCATCCAGGCCATGGCACCGGACTCACTCGAGATGGACTCGGAAACATCCAACTCCACTTCCAGATAGGAATAGCCTGGCTGACAATCAATCTTGTATTTCATCTTCACTCCCTCGGAGGCAGCAAGGGCCCCAGTCGCTGACCAAAACCGCTGGCGTCGTGGGTCTGGACGATCACTCTTCCCTGCCCACTGAACTTCATCACGAATCCTTCACCAGCAAGAAAGGACTGCATCCATGAGCCCCCCGCCTTGCTCACGGAGTAATCCAGTGATGCCTCGTAGGCGACCAGGTGACCGGTGTCGATGGTCAATTCGCCATTCACTTCCAGTTCCCGTAGCGCCCCGAAAGCTCCGATCAGGAGGGTCCCATTGCCAGATGCCTCGAGAAAAAACAAACCCTCTCCGGAGATGAATCCTCCCAGTCCCTGGAACTGAGTGTCGAGTTCGATGTCTCCCCCGGCTGCCAGAAAGGAGCCGCCCGCGGTCTTCCAGTGGTTCGCCCCGGCCACTTCCAGTGTCATCACCTCGCCCGGTAGAACCGGTGCGATCCCCACCTCACCCGCTTCTCCATCGGTGGTGCTATAGGAGGAGAGGAAGAAGGAGTCGCCACCGAGCAGGCGCTTGACCCCCGACAATATGCCGCCACCCTTCTTCGCTCGAGTCGTGACGTCCATATCAACATTGCCGGAAGCTCGCACCATCGCCCCTGATTCGCTGACCAGACGCTCTCCGTTGTCGAAGTGAACCAGCGCCGATTGGAAGGCACCCTGTTCGAGAATTTCAAATCTCATCGCCTTACCCTCTCAGAAACGGGGAGATCCACCCCGCCGTTCCGGCCAGGTGACGAGTCTGTAGCCAGATCTTGCCGCGACCTGAAAAACGCATCACCAACCCCTCACCGGAGAAGAAGGTGTTCTTGAAACCACCTGTGGTTGCCAGTTTCCAGTCGAGGGTATGTTCCCAGGCGACCACGTGGCCATTGTCGACCACCAGTTCGCCGTCGAGTTCCTTCTCGACCAGTGCCCCGTAGGCGCCAAACATCACTTCGCCAGCGCCTGCGGCCTCGATGAAGAAGGCTCCCTTGCCGCTGAAAAATGCCTTGAAGCCACCGAATCTTGTCTTGAGTTGAACTCCCTCGGTACAACCTGTGAATGCTCCTCCGGCGATCAGCAAGCCCTCACGAGTCACTGGAGTTCGCACCAGCGTCCCGGCCATCGAATGACTGAGCGCGAGACGACTCTCCCCCCCGGAGGTGAACTCGGTGATGAAAAGAGATGTTCCACCGAGTACCCGACGTGCCAGTGAGGTCCCCACACCACCGAGCAATCGAGCTTTCAACTCGATGTCTCCCTCCATCCAGTTCATCGCGCCAGAGGCAGCACGGAATCGCTCTCCAGAGTCCATCTGGACCCGTGCCTCGCCGAAGTCTGGATTTCCTTCCAAGTCGATCTGCATCGGTTTCCTTTCGGGCCCTACCAGGAGCCATGGTGTAACGAGATCGTGCCCCCAGACGGAGCGGGTCGCAATCCCCGAAGGACGAGGATAACCTACCGACCTGGAGGGTATCGATGATCTTACCGGACTCCATCGAGACCGATCGCCTGCTGCTGAGGAAATGGTGCGCCGCCGATCGCGATCCGCTGGCAGCGATGCTCGCCGATCCTCGCTATTATCGCTTCATGCCGGGTCCGAGCCCTCGGTCCGCTGCAGACGCTCAATTCGATCGGATCCAGCAAAAGATCGAAGCCCAAGGATTCGGGCCATGGGTCGTAGAGTTGCCCGACGCAGCACAGTTCATCGGATTCCTCGGCCTCGGAATCCCGCGTCACACCCTACCTGCGAGTCCCTGCGTGGAGATCGGCTGGCATCTCATCCCCTCCTTCTGGGGCCAGGGATATGCCACCGAGGGAGCCCGAGCATCGCTCCAGTTTGGATTCGAGCATCTGGGGCTCGATGAGATCGTCAGTTTCACGGTTCCCGCCAACATCGCTTCTCGTCGCGTCATGGAAAAGATCGGCATGACCCGTGATCTCGCGGGCGATTTTGATCACCCGGCACTGAAACCGGGGCACCCGCTTCGCCCCCACGTCCTCTACCGGATCCAGTCTGCTGAACTCGATCAGGCGTGAACTCGATCAGACCTGAGCCGGCGACAGCGCCTCGGCGATGGCGGTCACGATCTGCGTATTCTGCTGCGGAGACTTGATCGCAGTCCTCAGCGCATGGGTTCCCAGTGCACTTCCCATGTTACTGGCATCCCTCAGATGAACTCCCGATCGGCGACAATGTTGGATGACCTGTGCGGCGGTCGGGCCATCGGGGGGAAGAAAAGTCAGAAGGAAGTTGGCCACCGATGGAATCACCTCGAGCCCCAGTTGTTGAAGGTCTCTGGCCATCGACTCGCGAGCCAACGCAGTCGCCTGATATTGAACCTGGTAGTACTCGGGATCCTCGAGTGCCTTCACCGCTGCCACCTGCCCCGGCAGACTGACCGCCCACGGTGGAGTCAACGCTCGCAACGGTTCGAGGATCTCAGGAGACGCACAAAGATATGCCGATCGCACCCCCGACAGTGCATACCCCTTCGACATCGACTTGCAAACCACCACATTTTTTTGCTGGCAGCCAAACCGTTCCAGAGAATGCGCACTGCCGACGTACTCGATGTAGGTCTCATCGATCCAGAATCGAGTCGAGGATGCGGTCGCCTCGATGATCGACTGCACCTCGACCATCGGAAGGTGACGGCCGGTGGGGCTGTTGGGATTGACCACCACCACCAGGTCGTAGTCGCCATCTGCGAGTTGCTCTTGCAACCGTTCACCATCGACCTCGAAGCCATCTTCTCGGCGCAGCGAGAAGCGATCCACGCGGCAGCGCAGTACCTGTTCACAGACATGGAAGTACTCGCCGTAGGTGGGATCGAGCAGAAGCACCTTGCTCGCAGATGTGAGCCAATGGTTATAAGCGAGGAAGATCAGATCGGATGATCCGGCCCCCGGCAAGATACACGACTCGGACACACCCCTCGCCGATGCGATGGCCGCGACCAGGCCCTCGCAACCGGTCGGAGGAGATGTTCGCACCAGCCAGTCGAGGTGCTCGGCGAGAGTAGAAATCACTCCGGGAGCGGCGGGGAACCATGCGTCCAGAACATCGGCATTGATGATCTCCTTCCGTCGTGAAAGGGTCTGGAAGCCATCGCCCACATCATCGAAGAAACCTCCGCCATGAAAGCAAGCCGCAGGTTTTCTCAAAGGAAATGACAGTTGCCAGTCCGCCGTCTGCTCGATCCGAGCCACCAATTGAGGTCGCTTCTCGACCTGCTTGCGAACTTGACCGACGGTAGCGCTCATCAGCCGGAAGGTCACGTCCCCGCTGACCAGTTCGACTCCATGATCCTGATACCCGCTGCTGCGATAGATGGAGGCCACCTCGGTACGACCGATGACGACCAATCGGGTTCCTCCGCTCGCCTCCACTGCGCGGAAGGATGCATACATCAGTGCTGTCGCCAGCAGCGATCCCCGCCGTCCAGAGTTGACCGTCAACAGCCGAACCTCGAACAACTGATCGCGATCCTCGAAGGGCCACTGTTCCCGATCCAGGTAACTATCGAGGGAGTACTCGCCCCCCTCCGGAGGAGTGACGCTGATGAAGCCAGCCATCTGCCCATCGATGATCGCGACGAAGTAGCGATTGAACTGATCCAGCTGATTCTTCAGTATTCCATCCGGGTTCTCCGGATGCTGGCCCAGTTCGACCGCATAGACATCATGCCTGGTGCGATAGATCTCCTGACGATCCTGCTCGGTCGCCTCTCGGATCACCATCCTGGAAGTAGCTGGCGTATCGTCTTTACCCAAGATCTGCTCCTGCCGGGGTTGCATCTACTGGGCTACCGTCTCACCGCAATAACAGGATGCCGGTGGCATCACATCGGCGCTTCGCCACGCTTTCCGAAACGACTGATCGATTCGAGCCGCTTCATCGACTCGCCGCTGGCCGCGCAATGCATCGCGAAGGCCAAGCAGAGCCCAACCGTTGGCAGGAAAGACCTCGAGGTCTCTCAGGTAAACCTCTTCGGCATCTTTGTACCTGCCTGCCACGATGAGCAGCGCTCCGTAGGCATGTCGAGCGGGCATCATCCAGGCCGCTGGCTCGGCATACTTGAGCCGTTCCTCCATCTCGACCGCCTGGGCCAGCAAGTCGAGGCCCAGGTCACGATTTCCGGCCTTGAACTCAATCTCACCGGAAAGCACCAGCCGCGCCAACGGCATCACCTCGGCAGCCGGCTGACCGCCGAGATCCCAGTCCTCGGCGGGAATCGCCTTGACCGCTTCATCAAAAGCAGCCATTTCGGTACGTGCCTGTTCGATGCGCCCGGTGTTAGCAAAGGCGATACCGCGAGCGTAATGACGCAAGGATCGTCCGACCACCGCCCATTCCGGAGGGGTGGGTTCGGTCAGAATCTCTTCCCACATGCCAAATCGAACCAGCACGTGCCACTTGCAGGAGGCGACTCCATCACTGATGAACCCGAGGGCCTCCATCACCGGTGCCGGAACTTCCTCGGTGATCGCACGGGCAGAAGCCACCGCTTCACGTCGACGACCCTGCATCGTGGATGCGAAGGCCAGAAAGTGGCGGTTGTGAGCCATGTAAAACCGATATTCTCCAGCGTTTGGGTCGCCTTCGAACCACGCATCGTCGAGCGCCGCAGCGCGGCGGTTGCAATCGGCGGCATCGTCGTAACGCCCGGTCTGCATCCAGATATGAGATGGCATGTGCACCAGGTGGCCTGCCGCTGGAATCAAATCGACCAGGCGATCGGCCGCGGGTTCGGCGATCTCGGGCCAGGGTGACGATTCCATGACATGGATGTAGAGATGGTTTGCCGCAGGATGGTCGGGATGACGCCTCATCACGCCCTCCAGGATGGCTCGAAACTGAGGCGTAAGGTTGAGCGGCTCACCGTCGAGCGACCAGTATTCCCACGGCTGGGTCACCATCATCGCTTCTGCGGTCCAGGTCGCCACATCGGGATCCATCGGGAACTGATCTCGGACCTTCACCATCGCATCGAGATAGGCCTGGTTCTGATCGGTCAGATCTTCCGGTGCAGGATACTGATAACGGTGCACCAACGCCTCGATCAAGGCGCGATTGGCGCCGCTCTCGCGGTCCTTCAACTCGAATGCCCGTTGGGCGGCAGCGTAGGACCACTGGTCCTTGGGAGCAGCGATGGTCGGGTTGTTCTGATTCGGACCACAAGAGTAAGCGATCGCCCACCAGGCCATGGCAAAATCCGGATCGATGGAGGTCGCCTGCAGAAAAGACGCGATCGCCCCATCGAAGTTGAAGCCGTACATCAGGGCGAGACCTTGATCAAACCACTGGCGTGCTTGCGCCGAATCGGTGGCGACCGGTCGACGATGTTCACCGAGCCGCTCCAGGATCATCGGAGGTGGTGTTCCCACTTCAGGAAGAACAGGTCCATCCACAGGAGAGATGAAAAGGACCAGGATCAGCGGGAAGAACATCAGCAGGCTCCAGTTTCTAGTACACACAACTCCTGGAAAACCCACCCGGATCTTCCAGACCGAACCGATCCTACAGAGGAAATCTGGTCACCCAAATCCCTTCGAGATCGAGCTCTCATGATAAAGAAATCTTGTCTTTGATCACCCGAATATGTTCAGGAGTGGTCCCACAGCAGCCTCCTACGATGCTGGCCCCCGCATCGATCCAGGATGTGACATATGCGACATAATCGTCGGGGTCGATGGCATCGGAAGAGATCCAATTCCCGTCCTCATCGGCATGGCCAATGTTGCCGTAGGCGAGGATGGGAGTCTTCGGTAGCGCTCCCCGTAACAATTCGACCTGATCGACCATCGCGTTGGCAGCGACACAGTTGACACCGACCGCCCGTGCATCCCCCAGTTGAGACAGCAAGGGTGCCAATTCCTCGCCACTGAGCAGCACCCCTGGCAGCCCGTCACTACGAGTACAGAAACTGATCATCCATTTGCCGGGAGCCACCCTACGCGCGGCTTCCACCGCAGCGCGCGCCTCGCCCAGTTGGTTCATCGTCTCGATCAAGATCAGGTCCACTCCAGCATCGACCAGGTTCTTCATCAACTCGGTATGTTCACGCAGACAAGTCTCTTCATCCGGCACCAGATCCGCTCGATAACAATCCTCGAGCGGAGCGACAGAACCGAACACCAGAGCATCTGGACGCTCCTCGTCGCGAATCCGCCTGGCGATCTCTACCGCCTGGCGAGTCAGTTCTGCAGCACGTTGGCCCAGTCCTGCTTTTTCCAGCGATCGACGATGAGTGCGAAAGGTCGCCGTGGTGATCGCTTCGGCACCGGCGGCTAAATAATCGCGATGAACAGCTGCCAAAACCTCGGGGGCATCGATCAATGCACGGCTCGACCACAGCGGCAAGGACAGATCGACGCCGCGCCGTTCCAGTTCGGAACCGACCGCCCCATCGATGAACAGGATCTCTGATCTCTTGAACAACTCAGCCCTTCAAGGACAGTGCATATCAGGCTTGACCACCAGAACCCAACGGATAACTCCGGAAGAAGATACAAGATGAATATCCAACTTCGACAGTCTATATTTGATCCGGCCCGGCACCATCTCAATGTCTCCAGTATTCCCTTCGCATCAATTTCGAAATGGCTGACAGAAGCCAGTTACCTGTCTCATCTCTCGGCGGCCACTCACCCCGCTGCTGGGTTCTGGGCCTTCCAGATCATCGATAATGAACTCTTCATCGGATGGCTCATCTATTCCACTGGTCTTGTGAGGATATTCCGCCCTGCCCTGGGGCGCCGAGATGGTGACGACCCCGGTTGTCGCTATGTGGTCTGCCGTGCGACCAGCCCGGAAAATGTGCCTTCGGCTGCGATCAGTTCGTTGTAATTCCCCTGCTCGACCACACGGCCTCGATCGAGAACATAGATGCAATCGGCAGCACGAATCGAACTGAGTCTATGCGCGATCACGATGCGCGTGACGCGCCTTCTATTGAGGCTGTCGTTGACGATCTTCTGAGCCTTGTTATCGAGTGCACTGGTAGCCTCGTCGAGGAACAGGATCTTGGGCCTTCGGATCAGGGCGCGGCAGATGAGGATGCGCTGTCGCTGACCACCAGAAAGATTACTGCCCCCCTCGCTGATCACCGTATGCATCTGCATCGGCATCTCGCGGATATCATCTGCGATTCCCGCCTCTTCAGCCGCCTCCCACGCCTGTTCCAGCGAATAGACCGAACCTACCGTGATGTTCTCGAAGATCGATCCAGCACCGATATGCCCCGCTTGAAGCACCACTCCCAGTTGCCTGCGGACAGCGGTGGCATCGATCGAATCGACATCCTGACCATCGAAACGAACCTCACCGCTTTCGGGGCTCTCGAATCCGAGCATCAGTCGCAACAGAGTCGACTTTCCGCACCCCGAGGTTCCGGTCAGGGCGATCATCTCACCTGGCCTGGCATGAATAGACACATCTTCCAGCACCTTCGGACCCTCCGGTGAATAGCGGAAGTGGATCCGTGAGAGCTTGACCTCTCCCTTCAACTTCCCCGGATCGACGCTGGCTGAAACCGTTTCCATCTCTGCGGTCATCAGTGGCTTCATCCGTTCAGCGAGTACCGTGGTATCGAGGAAACCCACGACGGTAGCACTCAAGGTCAGTGCACCGGCGAGGAAGATCCCGAGGGCGGTATTGAACGCCAGGAACACGCCGATGGTCATCGGTGACTGCCCCGGATCCTGCCCGGTGACCAACGGAATCGCCAACATGAACAGGATCAAGGTACTCAGAGTCGGGATCGCCATGTTGAAGAGGCCAAGCCCATCGACGATCCGCTGCACGCTGTTGGAGAGGCTCAACTGCTTCGCGACCCGCTCCATCCACAAAGCAAATGCCCGCCGTTCTGCACCGGCAACACGCAGTTTGCTCACGGCACTGATGAGTTGGACTTCAAAACCGAGCAGTTCCCCCTCCTGCTCCATCAACTTCTTCGCATATCTGCGAATCAATACCCCCCCGATCATGGTGACGACTGCCACCAGTGTGGCGATGACGATGGCCACGAATGCCAGGGTCGAGTTGTAGTAGAAGAGCAGTAACACGTTGAGCAGTGCCATGAACGATGTCATCAGGGTCAACAAGGTCGAACCGCTGAACTCCTGGCTGATGGCGTGAGCTGCGGAGACACGTTGCAACAGATCCCCGGTGGAGTACTTGGAGAAGAAGGACACCTTGAGTCGCAGCAATCGATCCCAGATGGCGGATTGAGCATCGAAGTCGGTGATCACCGACAAACGGATGCTGACGAATGCCTGGAACACCCTCAGCAGGGTCATCCCGATCGTAACGCCAATCAGCGCCGCCCCCAGTTCCAGCAACAGTCTCGGGTTCGAGTCGGGGATCGCTGTATCCAGCATGATGGCCATCGCCTGTGGAATCAGCATGCCCATCACCGTGAGGAGCATCGCCGCAAAGAAGAACGAGCTCACATCGGCGAACTTGTTCCGGAGACAGAACTTCACCAGACCGAAGGGACTTTTCTCCTCTTCGTCGAGGGATCGGATCAACACCAGTGCATCATTCTCGAGCAACCGAGCGGTGGATTCGTTGACGATCCTTCGAGAGTCATCCCGTGGATCGTAGATCAGGTAGTGCCCCTTGCGATCCTGCAAGATCGCTACCGGCCTGCCATCCTTTTCGAGATATCCCACCAGTGGTCCGACATCACGAGTCCACCACTTTCCTCGGAAGACGACGCGTCTCTGTTGAATCCTCGAGGCTCTCGTGATCGCCTCGGCTGGATCGCTCAGCGACTCCATATCGGTGGAATCGGCGATGGGCAAGATCTCGATCCCCTTCTCGGCACCGACCAGTTTCATGACGGAAAAGAGATCTTCTCCACGAATCGTCTGGGTCTCCTGCGGGTTCAACACCGAAGCCAGTTGCGAAAGTGCTTGTTCTGATTTCTTCCCCTCGATGATCTTTCTTCGTTTCACACGCTCGAGGTTATGATCCCCTTCACGAGACCTGGATACGGACCTGACCTCCTGGATGCAACGGTGCAGTCGTAGCAACGCAGACCATGCGGCTGGAACGGTAACCTCAGATCGATCGAGTACCTCAAATTCCATCTCTTCGCTCGCTTCGATCCAGCCCCCTGCAGGAGCCAGTACCACATCCTCATCGAAGGAGATGCCATGTTTTCCCGCCAGCAGCCCCTGCCCTCGAACGATGCGAATCCATCCTTCTCGATCGGCCGGCGGCGCAATCCTGTGGCCGACGGAGATCACACGACTCTCTCCCCCACCCAACTTCTCGCAGGAAGAGGGCACCGGCTCGGGGTCGAGCAGAGGATAGACCTGCGTTGCCCAGGCCTGGATCACCTCGACCGCAGATGAACCGAGCGATTCCGCTGCGAACTCGAGCCGTTCTCTCGGCAGTTCGAGAACTCGCAGTGATTCGGTCGAAAGCACCATGGCAGAATGGGAATCCCCACCCCGTTCTGCTGGAATCGAGAAAAGAAAGTCTCCTGCACTGATGTCCCGGATGAATCGGCGGCGTCCGGTGGCATGAGAATCCACCACATCGGTGGCCACCAGTTCTCCCTGTCCATCGATGACGACCCAGACCAAATCGGGATCGTTGAGCAGCAAGGATAGATGGCCCGAGACGAGGCGAACCGTCCCATTCTGTTCCAGAAGTTGGGGTTCAATATTCATCATGCGCTGCTCTCCTTGAACTCATCGTCCAGTTTCAGGAGATTTGCGTAAGCACCTGCTGCGCTCCACAGTTGATCGTGGTTTCCACGCTCAACGACTTTTCCGCGTTCCAGAACGATGATCTCGGTGCAATCCCGGATGGTACTCAATCGATGAGAGACGAAGATGGAGGAGCAGCCTCGCATCCTCATCCGATCGAGTACCACTCTTTCCGTCTCGGTATCGAGAGCACTCGTCGCCTCGTCGAGGATCAGGATGGTCGGGTTGGGAACCAGGGTCCTGGCGATTTCCAGTCGCTGTCGTTGCCCACCGCTGAGGTTATTGCCGCCCTCGATCAGTTCCGCATCGAATCCGCCGGGGAGGGCAGTGATGGTCTCGAGGATCGCTGCATCTTCACATGCCTGGAACAGGTCTGACTCAGGCACCGTGGAATCCCACAGGGTGAGATTGTCTCGAACGGTACCGCTGAAGAGGAGGATCTCCTGGCTGATGAATGAAAAGGAATTGACGAACTGATTCCTCGGCAATTCGGAGAGGGGTACTCCATCGAAGTAGATCTCGCCGCTCCACGGAACCAGTTCTCCAGAGATCAACTTGGCCAGGGTCGATTTGCCGGAGCCACTTCCACCGACCAGCGCCACTCGGTCCCCCGGCTTGATGTGCATGTTCATATCCTCCAGCATCGGAGGTTCCAGGGGATTGTAACCAAAGGAAACATTCTCCAGTCGGATGTCTCCCGACAGGAACACCTTCTCCCCCTCCTGCTCATCCGAGTCTGCCATCTCCAGGGCCGCTCTCTCGAAGGGGTACTTCATCACATCGTCGATGCGGTCGAGATCGCCCCTCATCTCCTGGGATACCGTGCCGAGGTCGAGCAGGTTTTCCACCGGCCCGAGAAAACTACCCATCAAGGACTGGAAGGCGACCAGCATACCGATGGTCATGAATCCATCGATGACACGGAATCCCCCGACGATGATCACCAGTACCGTTGCCAGTGCGCTGAGCAAGGTAGGCATCGTCGACAACAACACATTGGAGACCTGCAGATTTTGCTGGGCGTTGATCGCCTTGGAGTAATAGCCAGACCACTTCTCGTAGAAGCCAGATTCCAGGCCGCTCGCCTTGATCGTTTCCATCCCCTTGAGCCCGGCCATCGCCGTACCCTCGGCCTTTCCGAACTCCTGGAGCACACGCATCGAAGCCTCGATGCGGCTGGCAGAAATCCAGCGCAAAAGGATGAAGTTCAGAAGTGCCACGCACAGCCCCACGCAGGTCAGTAACACATCGTAGTAAAGCATCACCGTCAGATAGAGACCGGCCATCACCACATCGATGGCGGTCTGTGCCAAGCGCCCCGAGATGTCGCTGGCGAGTTCTTCATTCAATCGACTTCGACTGGCAACCTCTCCTGCAAATCTTTGGACATAGAACTCATTGGGGAGTTGCAAGAGATGCCAGAGGAACTGACTCGACAACTTGATCGTCAGGTTCAATCGCAGTCGGCGAAGTGAATTCATCTGCAAGTACCTGAGAGCCAGTCCCAGAAGGATGGCTGCGAACATCGCCATCATGACGGGGCGAGCCCAGTCCACTCTCCCCTCCAGGATGATCTCATCGAGAAAAACCTGCAGCAGTACCGGAAACATGATCCCCGGAATCACCATCAAGAAGCCCACGAAGATGCAGAACACAACGGGAAGAGCAGACCCGGCGAGCCTTTCCGCCACAGCCCCGATCAAGCTCGGCTTCTTGCCGCCCTTCTCGAACTGATCCCCTGGCTGCATGGCCAGCGCGACTCCGGTAAAACTACGTTCGAAGTCGCCGATCGAAATGACCCTGTGTCCCATCGCAGGGTCGTTGATGTACACCCTGTCCTTCTTGAAACCTTCCAGCACTACAAAATGGTTGAACTCCCAGAAGAGTATGCAAGGCATCTGCAGATTTCTCAGGGCATCGACGCTGGCCTTGATCCCGTTGGCTTCAAGACCATATCGTCGTGCGGCACGCAGGATATTGGCAGCCTTGCTGCCATCGCGAGAGACTCCGCAATTCTGACGCAACTTGGCGAGCGGTTCGATCCTGCCATGATAGCCGAGGATCATCGCAAGAGATGCAGCGCCACACTCCACGGCCTCCAACTGGAGGACGGTCGGCGTCTTCACCCTTTTCCCTGGACCGATGGCCATGATTTCTAGTTACCACCCATTTCCCTGAGAAATGGCAACAAGAAGGTGATCGGTTGTCGGTTCTCGATGGTCGCATCGACCGTCACCGTCATGCCCGAGGTGATTGCGATCTCCGGACCCTTTCCCGAAGACCACTGGTACCCACTGTGAGCTTCATCATCCGGACGCAGCCGGCTACGAACCTCGATCATCGACCCTCCGGTCCCCAGGCTCATCGCCAGTTCCCGGTTACCCACGATGGCGGCAATCGAATCGGTAGAACGAGGGACCGACGATACGCTGGTAATCTCACCGAGGATGCTGCCGTAGCGTTCGCGTTTGATGGTGGTCGGGGTGATGCGAATCTTCATTCCAGAATGGATCTTCTTGCCATCCTTGACCGGGAAATACGCCACGGCGACGAGCCCGTCTGAATCTCCTGAACTCTCGATCACTCCGATTCTCAATCCCGGCGTCAGCATCTGTCCGGCAGATACGGTCAACTCGAGGATTTTCCCGCTCCTCGGCGAGGTGATGATCGACTGGTGGTTGAGATTCCTCGTCAACCTCTGCACACGACCTTTCGCCTCGGTCAACTCGAGACGGTTCTTGGTTTCGGCAGTCAACTCCGCCTGGTCCAACCTGGCCAGCTGGACTGCCAGTTCTTCCAGATTTCTCTGCAGCTCCTCGACGGCGTCGAGGCGCACCTGATGTTCTGTCAGGAACTTCAACCTCTGAAACTGGAGTTCCTGCTGTTTCAGCTGGAGTTCAGAGATGGACACCTTGTTATTGAGGAGTTCCTGTCGAGTGTCGATCAGTTCCTGATCGTAGGCAGCGAAGATTTTTTCCTCGGTCAGCCCCTCGAAATCAGTCAGTTTCTTGCTGAGAAACTGACCGAGAACTTTCAGATCTGACTGGACCACCGTCAGTTGCTGCGACTGGCCCGCCAGGTAGCGATCACTCTCTGCCTGGTGAGCACTGGCCATCGAAATACTCGACTCGATCTGACTCTGATACCAGGTCCGCTTCGCCTCGATGAACTGCTTCTCGGTGGCGAGAGTGAACTTACGAAGCGGATCGATGATGGAGATCTTGGTCTCCAACTCCTCGAGGAGTTCCTTCTCCACGGCGAGTTGCTCGACCAGTTCCGGCTGGTAAACCTCACCGAGAAGCTGTCCCTTGGTGACCTCGTCTCCCACCTCGACATCGAGTTGCAGGAGTTGCCCCTGGGAGTGACTCTGGAGCGGCACGATCCGTCCGGGAAAGACCATGATACCGTTGGCGTTGACATTGACCGGAATCTGGCCGAAGACACACCAGAATCCGAAGCCCAGGAACCCGAGACCCAGGACCAGCAAAGGCAGCCAGTTCCTCCTCGGAAGAACCTGCAACATCGTATCCAACTGCTCCGGTGTGGAGATGTGTTCGAGTGCCTTTTTTTGAAACAGTGACGGCTTTTCGGCGGACAAGACGACCTCCTCGTCAAATTCTTTGAGAACTGTTCCTCAGTTCCTGGTCGCTCGCTCGAGCAAGTATTCGAAACGTCGGCTCGCCAGCGACATCGCCTCGAGAACCTCCGGATCCACCACCGAACTGCCCTCCACCTCACCCGGGTTGGCCGAACCGACCTTGCCAATGGTGCTGACTGTCAGGGTCGTGTGAGTGAGATGGATCAATCGTTGTGCCAGGACGATTCCGACGGCCCGATAAAAGCGACTGGCGAAGCCGGTATCGTTGCTGAGTTTCGTCTTCAACTCGGATCGAGAGATCTGCAGTACCGTGGTCGATTCCGCAGCGATGAGAGTGACTGCTGGAGGCCTCGAATCGAGCAACGACACCTCCCCGACGATCTCCCCGGGATAGACGGTACCGAGCACCTTGCTGGTATCGTGGACGGTGGTCACCGTCAGTGCGCCATCGAGTACGAACCAGAGGAACTCGATATAAACACCCTCTTCGATGAGGATGTCGGCTTCCTGAAGCACGGTCGTCTGCCCGACTCGCACGAACCACTCGATATCTTGATCCTCGAGAACTCCAAGGATGATGAGGGAATTTCTCAACCGCACACCTCACTACTCCGTCGAGTTTGCACCGTGACGAATTGATCGGAAATCCAGCGTAGAA
>CAVOEM010000038.1:0-17356 GCA_963694575.1 Planctomycetes bacterium UBA1146
CTGTCGGCTGTGAACTGTCGGCTGTGAACTGTCGGCTGTGAACTGTCGGCAGTTAGCTCCAGGCGGTCATGCGGGAACTTCCCCGACGACGGCGAGCATTGATCTGCTTGCGACCAGCCTTGGTGCGCATCCGGGCACGGAAGCCCTGCTTCTTGCGCTTGATGCCGCTCTTACGAATCTTGACCTTCATCTAGTCCTCCATGGGGTTCGTTCGAAGAACAGGAGTCTACTGGTCGGAAGTTTTCGGTGCAACGTCTTCCGTGCCCTTCGGCTGCGGCTTCTGGGTCGATTCTGCCGGGACCAGTGCTTCGAGGGTGCGAATCCTCGATCGGCGACCGGAAAGAACGATCTGACCCCCCGGGGGAGGACCTGGGGCCGCCAGAAATAGCCGTCTCTGTCCGTCACTGAGGACCAGGCAACTTCGCTCCTCGTCGCCGCTGAAGACCTGGAATCGGCCGCGGAAATGGTCCTTACCGCCGCCCATCGGGCCCGACTTGGGATTTTCCGCAGCATCCTCGGTAACCTCCCCCTGGTAACTGTAATCCAGTGAATCGGTCGAGAAATCGAGATGGACCCGTCCTCGCCAAAGGATGGACACCGTCGGGGCGTCCGCTTCGGAGGACAGATCGATACGAAAGGTGGAGCAATCTTTGGGCAGCATGATCGACTCGGGCCCGCTCTGGTCACTCTGGAGTGGCAAGGAGGTCCACCGATGAGCACCGAGATCCCGCACCCGTAAGCCACGCCAACGAATCTCCAGCGGGTCCTGACGATTGCCGACTCCATGGACCTGAAGTCCGATGAATCCGCTGAGGCGCCGGGTGTCGAAGACCTCTGCGGCAGCGACTCCATTGATCCAGGTTTGCAGGTGTGCTCCCACTGCGACGACTCGGACATGATTCCAGTCGTGCGGTTTGTGAGCGGCACGAGCTGCTGGATTGTCCTTGAGATCATCGATCCAGCCACGGTCTCCTTCTTCGTAGAGTCCAGCGCTCCAGAATCGTTTTCGCTGGTCGTCGACATCGATTTCCACCTGGAAACCACGAGCGCCGCTGCCTACTGCTTCGCTACGGATCTGAACGCCGGAATTGAGCGAGGGATCGCACAGGAATTCGTACTCCAGCTCGAAATCTCCGAATTGACGTTCGGTGATGAGCCAGGTGTTGGGACTGTTCGGGGTCGATTGTCCGATCACCACCGAGTCCTCGACCCGGTAGCGGGCGCTGCCTCCGAGGATTTTCCAGCCGGAGAGATCCTCCGGCGGGAGCAACGATTCCCACTTTGGTTGTAGTGGACTCTTCAGTCCCTGGGCAGAAGTCGGACCCTCATCCGCCCCGGTCTTGTCGGTGACAGGACCGAAGATCATCAGACAAATACCGAGACACATCCATTTCATCGGGGATCCCCCTTCAGCGTCTCGACTGTCCAGGGCAGGGTGCGTCCTGCGGTCAGGCGGCGCAACTCGGTCACCGCCTTCGGAGCGATGGGATCTGCACCGTGGCCCCACTGCCTCCTGACCCAGGTCAGTATTGCAGCGATCCCCTCATCATCGAGCAGTGGATTCTCGCGGTGTCCCGGCATGGTGATGTCCCAGGTCTCATGATGGACTTCGACGGGTCCGGTGAGTCCATCGAGAACCAGTCGGATGGGAATGCTCTCCTCACCGAGTAGCCAGGGGCTGTCGATGAGGGATGGTCCGAGGGCCGGTTGACCCTCCCCTGCCGGACCGTGGCACAGGGCGCAGGAGGAGGCAAAGGCCGCGGCACCATGGCTGGCGAGTCGTCGCTGTGGCTCGGTCCACGGTTCCACCTCTGGCAGTGACGAGGGATCAAAGGTGAGCCGGGCGATGATCGCCTCGGCATCGCTGGCGCTCGTTTGCACCAAATCCTTGCGTTTCAGGACCGGTGGGATGGTGGCGAGCACCGGAGCCTTCCAGCGCTGGTCGTCGGTGGTCAGACGGATCGCCCCGAGGATGGCCGCCAGCCGCGGGTCGGTGGAGTCGAGGTCATCGAGAGAATCGAGCAGCAATCCGAGGGAGGAGGGGTGGGAGCGCAGAGCCGATCGAGTGGTTTCCCTCAGTAGTGCTTCGCGCCCCGGGAACGCCTCGATGTGGTCGCCAAAAAAGCGTCCGATCCTCTCGATCTGGTAATCGTTCCAGCCACTGAGCGCCGCCATGCGGATGTTGGCGTTGGGTCCATCTCGCCGGAGCGCCGCGAGCATGGCAGAGAGCGCCATGGGGTGGTCGGGAAAGGCTCCCAGTGCCAGCACCCGGTGAATCTTCTCGATCTCGGAGAGCGCTGCCGTGTTGGCAGCGAGTGCCGCGACCAGTGGGGCGACATCGGCGTCAGCGATCGGCGTCGGTTCGGCGATGATCCGACAGGCAGCCCGACGAACCGCCTCGTCGGGGTCCTCCAGGGCACGGCTCAGCAGTGCGCCATCGAGGGCATTCAGCCCGCTCAGGGTCCACAGTGCATGAAGTCGAGCGATCGCCAGCGAGTCGCTGGAGGTGGCGAGTTGTTTCAACTCCTTCACCGGTGCTGAACTTCCCGCCTCGACCAGTAGTCGTTGGGCCTGGTCTCGCACCCAGCCGACCGGATGTTGCAGGGCCTGGATGCGACCGGCTTCTCCTGCGAGCCAACCGAGCGACTCGACCTGAGGCTGCTCATCATCGGCGACCACTCGCCAGATTCTGCCGAGCCCGATGGGCTGTTCCAGTTTCCGTTCCTCGACCTGTTTACGTAGATACGAGGTGACGAACTGGCGGTGCTGGACGACACCGCGATAGATGTCGACAACGTACAGGTTGCCATCGGGGCCGACCTCGACATCGACGGGTCGGAATCGTTCATCGGTGGATGCGAGGAAAGCCTGCTGGACATACTGGTCATGGGGGAAGGTCAACTGTTCGCCTGTGAGGCGCGAGCCTTGCTCTTGCAACCGGAATGCTGCGACCAGGTTGCCGGTGGTCTCGGCGACGAACGCGACACCGTTCCACTCCTCACCCCAGCGGTGGCTACGGAAAATGGTCAAACCGGCTGCCGATGTGTTGCGGCGAAGTCGTCCATCTTCTCTCAGCATCCCTGGCTGGTAACCGCGATTGATTCCTGGGTTCATGCGCACCGGCCAGGTCGACTGGTCACTGATCACTCGGTGCCCCGATCGACCGGGCTGGCCCACTGGTTTTCCGCAGTTGGGGTTGCGAAGTAGCAACTCCGTGGGGAGCGGATCGGCGAGGATCCAGGTCGAGTTGTGGTTGAAATAGAGGCGTCCCTGGTCGTCCTGGGCGAGACCCCATTGACCCCGAAAGGCACTCCTACCCATGACGATCTGCGGTTTTCCGTCGATCACGTCGAACCGAAATCGGCGGCTGCTCTTGGAGTTGTAGAACCAGTTGTCGACGGTGCGAAGCAAGGCGCTTTCGGTGTGCTCCACGACATTTGGATTGGCATCACCATAGCGAGCGACCTCGGTCTGGATGTCGGATCGGAGATCTCCATCGAGGTCTCTGCAGTACCAGAGGTGTGGTGGTTCAGCGATCAGCACACCACCCTCGACGATGGAGATGGCCCGAGGACTGACCAACTCGTCGAGGAACACGGTACTGCGTTCGAAAAATCCATCCTGATCGCGATCCTCCAGTACCACCACCTGTCCCAGAGGGTCCGTCTCGCCGTCCCCATCGACGGTGCGCATGTAGGCTCTCAACTCCACCGCCCACAATCGCCCCTTCTCGTCCCAGGCGATGGCGATGGGGTCGACCACCTGTGGCTCGCATGCGGCCAGTTCGACATGGAATCCATCGGCGACCTCGAATGAATCCAGCGCCTGATCCGGTGTCAGGACAGGAGCGGCCGGAATTTCCCATTGGCGCCAGTTTTCTGCCTGTGTTTCCCCCTTGCGATCTCCATTCTGCGCTGGCAGCAGGGTGCACAGCAGGATCATCGATAGCGCTGGGATCATCGGATTCATCAGGGGTGATCGCATCGGGTTCATTTCTTTGCTGGTGGTGACTGTCTTCGGCTCAATTTACGAAAGCCTTCCTGGAGGATGAACAGGGGGGCGATCAGCAGAAATCGAGGATCCTTCATGAAGGATGGTCGATTGCCCTCGATTCCATGGCCGATGAACTGGAGGATCCAACCGCCGACGAAGAGTCCCACACCCCACTGCCAGTCGAAGAAAACCACCACCAGAGAGGCGACGATCGCCGGGATACCGATGAAATGAGTGAGGTGGTTGAGCGGGTGATTGTGATCGGAGCGATAGCGATCGATCCAGCGCTGGATGCCGCTGGCTCCATCGGCCGGACGGTTCTCTTGTGGCTCAGGCGTATCAGGCATCTGTGACCTCCGTTGCGATTGTCCATCGAATCGGACTCCGGTTCCATCTTTCGCTGGGCTCGACAGGGCCGACTTGCTTCGCCGCTTCGGGCAAGTGATGCTGGTCCCAGCCGGCACACGGTACCGGCCTGGAGGACCATGACTGTTCCATTTTTTGTAGGCCTCGATCTCGGGGGTACCGAGGTCAAGGTCGGGCTGTGTAGCGAACGTGGCGAGGTGGTGTGGTCCGATCGGCGACCCAGCCAGGCCCATCTGGGTCAAAAAGCGATCCTCGAGGCCCTCGCAGCGGCCGTCGATGGGGCCTTGCTCGAGGCCTCCACCCAACCCGGTGAAGTGGCGGCCATCGGCCTGGGAACCCCAGGTGTGGTGGATCCAGCCAGTGGCATCATCCGTTTTCCAGTGGCCAACCTGGGGGGCTGGCACGGTACCGACATCGTCGGTTTCTTGCGCGATCGATTCGATGTTCCAGCGGTGGTCGAAAATGATGCCAACTCCGCAGCGTGGGGAGAGTACTGCACCGGAGCTGGAATCGGAGCTCGAACTCTGCTGCTGGCTACGGTCGGAACAGGGATCGGTGGAGGAGCCGTCATCGATGGGGAACTGTTGCGCGGACCCTCCGGTGGAGCGATGGAACTGGGCCACATCATCCTGGAGCGATCGGGACGTAGCTGTAATTGCGGTCTGGTCGGATGCGTCGAGGCGTATGCCGGTGGTTGGGGCATGGCGGCGGAGTGGGGTCGAAGAAGAGATCTCGATGAGTCCCCTGGAGTCTCGCAACTGGTCCAGGCGGGGATCGCCGGTGATGCCCTCGCCAATGAGATCCTCGATGAAGGTGCAATCGCACTGGGAGCGGGAATGATGAGTGCTTTGCATCTGCTCAATCCCGATGTGGTAGTGATCGGAGGAGGCATCATCGATGCACGTCCCAGGCAACTGGAGCTGATTGAATCGGAGCTTCGGTCGCGAGTACTGCCAAAAGCGAGCGCCGATCTGAAGGTAGTCCGTGCGCAACACGGCAATCGAGCCGGCTGGATCGGTGCAGCGATGTGTGCCGAGAAGCATGTGAGGGGAGGTAGCGGAGGATGAGTAATCCTGAGGATTCTCTGCAGCGCATCGTTCTTCGAGATGCCGAGGCGGTCTTGCCGGACAGGATCATCCGTGCAGACCTGGTCATCGAGGGAACGGTGATCGCCAAGCTGGCCCCGCCAGGGAGCGCTACTGGAGATGAAATCTGGGATCTGGGCGGCCGCAGGGTCACCCCTGGATGTATCGATGCTCACATTCACGGCGTCCACGGCACCGATTTCTCGAGAACCGATGCCGAAGCGATCGCAGCGAGTGCAGAGGATCTTGCGGCGATGGGAATCACCACCATCTACCCGACCGTCGTCCCTGGTACCGAGCAGGAGATGGTCGCTGCGCTGCGAGAGTGTTCGCGCGCCATGGAACTGAGCAAGTCCATCCTGGGGATCCACCTCGAGGGTCCATTTGTGTCCTCGGGTCGTATGGGAGCCTTGCCAGCAGCTGGAATCCACTCGTGGGACGAGGGGCTGTTCGATCGTCTGCTCGATGGCGCTGGAGGTCAGTTGAGGATCATGACCTTTGCTCCAGAAGAGGTTCCGATGGAAGTTCAGCGTAAGTTTGCAACGGTCGGAGTCCGTGGATCGATCGGCCATACCTGTGCCACCGCACAGCAGACCGATGCGGCCATCGATGCCGGAGCACGGAGGTGTACACATCTGTGCAACGCCATGCCTTCGATCCATCACCGGGACCCCGGGCCAGTGACCGCCTTGCTCCTCGATGAGAGAGTTCGCTGCGAAGTGATCCTCGATGGGCATCATCTCGATGATGACATGGTCAGGATGGCACTGCGAATGAAGGGGGCAGCGGGTCTGATGGCTGTCAGTGATGCGATGCCACTGGCGGGAATGGGCATCGCATCGGGGAGTTTTTGTGGGCAAGTGGTTTGTTCCGATGGCTCGAGAGCGACTCTAGAGGATGGAACTCTGGCAGGAAGCGTGACCCTGTTACCGGAAGCACTCGCAAAAACCTCGAAGCGGCTCGGGTGGGACCCATCGATGACTGCAGCGCTGGGCGCAGCCAATGCGGCTGCCGATCTAGGGCTCCCGAGGCGCGGTGCGATCCGCTCGGATCATCGAGCGGACCTGGTGATCCACGGTCTCGCAGCGGAGAAGGGTGCGGAGGTGACCGTATTGCGTGGCGGGATCCCGGTGCGGGATCCTGAAGGCCCCAGATTGCCCGATGAGATGGAGAGAATTCGATGAGCGAGGAACAGATCAGTGATCCGGCACAACTCCTCGGCAACATCACCCCGCGAGGGACATGGTGTAGCCTCAGGATGGTGCGAAGCATGACAGAGTCTTTCACGGTTCGTGATGATGTGCTGCTCCCGCCGTCAGTCTCCGAGGATAGAGGTGCCATGGTCACCGTGATCGAAGGTGAGGGAATGGGGCTAGCGGCGACCAGTGATCTGTCTCTCGGAGGACTTTATCAGGCTGCGAGGGTCGCACAGCGATGGGCTCGCGCCTGTCGATCGAGAGGAGTGATCGACTTCTCCACCGCTGCGAAACCAGAAGTGTCCGGCGAATGGAGCCACTCCATCGACCAGCCCTGGTCAGGGGTCTCGAAGAGGCAGATCATCGATCGGGTGCGATCGGCATGTCAGGGTCTGCGTACCGATGACCGAATCGTTCAGCGTATCGCTTCGGTGAGGAGAGTACGAACCGAGACCACCATCGTCACCACTGACGATGTTCGGATCGATCAATTCCATGATCGGGTGATTCCATGGCTCCAGGCGGTCGCTTCCGATGGCCAGGATGTACAGTCGCGAACCAATGGGGGTCGCAGCGATGCCCAACTGGGGGGGATCGAAGTTCTCGATCGGTGCGGTTTCGATGATCTACCGCAGACCATCGGTAGCAACGCCATCGAGACCTTGCTGGCGCCGATCTGCCCCACAGGCGTGATGGATGCGGTGATCGGCCCGGAGCAGATGGTTCTCCAGGTTCACGAGTCGATCGGCCATGCGTTGGAACTGGATCGGATTCTCGGTGACGAGAGGAATTATGCAGGGACCAGCTTCGTCAAGATCGAGGATCTGGGCTCGCTTCGCTGGGGACCAGAAATTCTCAACGTGGTCATCGATCCGACCATCGAGGGGGAAGTTTGTAGTGCGGGGTTCGATGATGAGGGGTTAGCGGCACGCAAAACTCCGCTGATCAAGGATGGATTGCTGGTCAGGGGGATCGGGGGAGCCCTCAGTGCTCAGCGGCTCGATCGAAAAGATGATGCCATCGCGGTCTCTCGAGCTTGCTCGTGGAACCGCCCCCCGATCGACCGGATGGCGAACCTCAATGTCGAACCGGGAGACTCCACCCTGCAACAACTGATCGGAGGGGTCGAGAAGGGGATCTGGCTCGATGTGAATTCCTCATGGTCGATCGACGATCATCGCTGGAAGTTTCAGTTTGGAGTGGAAGATGCACGTCTGATCGAAAATGGTGAACTGAAGGGTCGGGTGAAGGATGCGGGTTATCGCAGTACCACCGTCCCTTTCTGGAATTCTCTCGATGCCGTCGGCGATGCGGCGACCTGGAAGGTCCGAGGGACTCCTAACTGTGGCAAGGGTGAACCGAACCAGATGGTTTTTGTCGGACACGCGATGCCTGCATGTCGTTTTCGCGGTCTCGAAGTTTTTGGCCGGGAGGGTTAGATGCAGTCCTGGTTTTATGATCTGGCAGACTATGCGGATGCGCTGCGAGGTGAGGGAGAAGAGTTGACCCTGAGCCTCTCTGCAGAGGAGACAGGTTTCTCAAGGATCTCCTCGGGGCGAGTGCGGCAGTGTGGATCGATCGAACAGCGGGATCTTTCCATCTCCCTGAGAAAGGGAGGCAAGGAAGTTTGCTCCCAGTTGATGCTTTCGGGCTCATTGCAGGGTGATCGTGAGCCACTGAGAAGTTCGATCAGTGCGCTTTCGAGCGCAGTGGATGATCTTCCCGAGGATCCGCATCTTCCCGATTTACCGCCCCCGGTTCGGGACGAGTATCGTGGTGATGGAGTGATCCCTGAACCGGACGAATTGACCGATGCCTTGGCGGGGGAGCTGGAGGGTCTGGAAACCTGTGGCATCGCCATCACCGGGACGATGTACCGTGCTGCTGCAACCAGTGGAGGATTGAGACGTTGGTTCGAAGCTCCTCGAACGGTGATCGATGGTTCGATGCATCTGGTGGGTGGAGGAGCGACTCGTTGGGTTTGGGCAGCTGAAAGCTGGGAGCCCAACTCCGCTCTGAGGCGCAGGGAACAGGCTCATGCGATGGCAGAGATCCTCGCTCGCCCGATCGAGACCGTCCCGGTGGGAACTTATCGTGCATGGCTCGAACCGGCAGCGGTGGGGAATCTGTTCCAGCCGGTGCTGTGGGGTGGTGCGTTCTCCGCAAGAGCAGTGAAAACAGGTTCCAGTCCACTGGCATGCTTGTACGACGGGACCGAACTCGATTCGCGGGTGGTGCTACGCGATCATCCGTCAGCAGTGGGGGCGCCTCTGTTCAATGCTGCGGGGCATGGCATACCCGCTCCAGTGGAGCTGGTCTCCGCTGGAATCGGTCTCGAGAAACTGACCAGTCCAAGAACTGCCAAGGAGTTTGGTTTCAATCACAATGGAGCGTCGGGGGCGGAGATGCCGGTCGGTTTCGAAATGGGCCCCGGTTCGATCGATCCCGATCAGTCTTTCGAGCAGCTGGGAGACGGGATCTGGTTGTCGCATGTTCATTACACCAATCTCTCCGCTCGCGAGGGTGCTCGTGTCACTGGAGTTACTCGCTGGGTTGCGTTGAGGGTCAAAGATGGGAAGCCGGTAGCTCCGATCGGTACCGTTCGGATCGATGATTCGTTGATTCGATTGCTCGGAGATGGCCTGGTGGACCTCGGGTCGAGAACCGAGGTCTTGCCTGAACTGCATACCTATTCGAAACGACATCTTGGAGGTGCAAAACTCCCGGGGATGATGGTCACCGATCTCCGCGTGGTGGGTTGATCCACGAGTAGACAGCGCAACCTCCGAAGGAATCCTCGAGCCGAGCGCTCAGATCCTGAATCCCTCGTTGATCTTGTCGAGCACGCCCGCCGCGGGGCGAAGATCACCCTGCATCAGGCTCGCCAGAGCCTCGCTGGTCATCCCGGCATTGGCCGCCAGTGACTCCGCTTCCATGTCGATGTGAATCAGGCCGGTCAGCACTTCCCCCTTGTTGCGGGTCTCCTGGAGAGCGGCAAAGGAAGCGTTTCGATCGGTCGGGTCGAAATCGTGCTCCAGTTTTCTCAGTAGCAGACGAGAACCATCGTGGAGAGTGACCTCTTGCAGTTCTCCCTCGGCGTACTCGATGTCGATCTGATCCAGCGGACTGACATAGTGGGGATCGTGGAAGGTGACACCCATCTCCTTTTGATGCGTATAGGACTTGGTCGAGCCCTCGTGGTTGTTGAAGGTCACGCAAGGAGAGATCACATCGAGAAAGGCGAGTCCGTCGAAGGAGAGAGCCGCCTTCAACAAGGGGACCAGTTGTTTCTTGTCACCACTGAAGGAGCGCGCGATGAAGGTGGCACCCAGTTCCAGCGCCAGACCGCACAGGTCGATGGAGGATTCGCGAGGAAACGCTCCACGCTTCGATGGGCTCCTGCGATCCGCAGTGGCAGAGAACTGTCCCTTGGTCAGACCATAGACGCCATTGTTCTCGATGATGTAGACCATCCTGGGGTTGCGACGGATGATGTGAACGAATTGACCCATCCCGATGCTGGCGGAGTCGCCATCGCCACTGACTCCGATGGGAGACATCGTGGTGTTGGCCACGTGGGCACCGGTGGAGAAACTGGGCATCCGGCCGTGGGTCGAGTTGAGGCCCATCGCATTGCCGAGGAAATACGCCGGCGTCTTGGAACTGCAGCCGATGCCACTCATCTTGAGGATATTCCTGGCATCGATATCCAGATCGTAAGACGCCTGGATCACCGCCTCCGAGATCCTGTCGTGACCGCAACCCTTGCACATCGTTGACGGCCCGCCCTTGTAGTCTGATTTGGCGAGACCGAGCGCATTGGTCGCTGGTTTCTTCTGTTCTTCGCTCATCAGGCCTCCACTCTGCGCGGCTGTTCGATCGAATCCTTGACGAAACCTGCGGAGAGCGGCAAACCGCCATAGTAGGTTGCGGTTTGAATCCGAGCGGAAAGTTGAGGAAAGTACATTCGTAGTAGTTGAGCCATCTGTCCCTGCTGATTCTGTTCGATCACCAGGATTTGCTCATGATCATCGATGAAAGACTCCACCTCGTCATGGAACGGGAAGGAGCGAAGGCGTAGGTATGAGGGCTTTTGTTCCAGGGAATCGAGGGCTTCTCTCATCGCCATGTCAGTGGTTCCGTATGCGATGACGCCCAGTGTGGTTTCGCCGTCCTGACGGATGGGAGCGGGAAGATCGACCACCATGCCATCGATCTTTCTCGCCAGTCGGTCGAGGTTTTGCGAGTAAACTTCTGGAGACTCGCTGTACTCGGCGTTCTCGTCATGACCTGACCCTCGAGTCAGGTGAGCTGCGTCAGGGTGAAGCGTGACACCGGGAATGGTTCGATAAGGGATTCCATCCCCGTCCACATCTTTGTAGCGGCCCCAGTTGTCGAGTCGAGCGATCACTTCATCGGTGGCGATCTTGCCACGATGGAAGTCATTCTCTGGCTCGGGAAGCGGGTCCGACATCCAACTGTTCATTCCGAGGTCCAGATCGGACAGGAAGATCACGGGAATCTGGTACTTCTCCGCGAGATCATAAGCCTGGCAGGAAAACTGAAACGACTCGATGGGAGAGGCCGGAAGCAGGAACGGGAAGCGAGTATCCCCGTGCGAGTGAAAAGCCACCTGCAGTACATCGCTTTGCTGGGTTCTGGTCGGAAGTCCAGTGGAAGGGCCGACTCGCTGGATGTCGTAGACCACTGTCGGGATCTCGGCGAAGTAGCCGAGGCCCAGGTTTTCTGCCATCAGCGAGATTCCGGGACCACTGGTCGAGGTCATCGATCGAGCTCCAGCCCAACCGGCTCCCAGCGCCATCCCGATGGCTGCCAGTTCATCTTCCGCTTGAATCACCACGAACCTCTTGCCCCCATCCGGGTCCGCTTCGCGGCAGCGACCGATGTGTTTCTCGAGAGCTTCCGCAAGGGAGGAAGCGGGAGTGATGGGGTACCAGGCGACCACCGAGACACCACCCCAGATCGCACCCAGTGCGGCAGCCTCATTTCCGTCGATGAAAATTTGCTCTCCGACCTGGTCGGCAGGAGCATATTTCCACGGATCCTGTTTGGTGAGACTCTCTGCAGCGAAATCAAAACCGATCTGCGCTGCTTCGACATTCAAGTCGACCACCGCTTCCTTGTCGGGGAAGACGGTTTGCAAGGCTCCTCGAATCATCTCCATCGGAATGTCGAACAACTGGGCGACGACTCCGACATAGATCAAGTTCTTGAGGCGAGGTCGCAGTTTGGCATTGCTGATCTTTCGGGCCAGTTGATCGAAGGGGACCGAGTAACGGCAGAGCCCTTCGAATTCGCTGTCGGCGGTTTTCCAGTCACTGTTTTCGATGACCACTGTATTCGGTGCACTCTCTCGAAGATCGCGACCGATGGTGGCTTGATTGAGGGGCAGCAACACCTGCCACTGAGGGTTCATCGTTTGCCAACCGCCAGGGCTGACACGAATCTGAAACCATGTCGGGAGTCCTGCGATGTTGGACGGGAACAGATTCTTGGCGCTGGCGATCAGCCCCATCTGAATCAGCGCTCGCTGAATCACGATGTTAGAAGTCTGGCTCCCGGTACCGTTCGGGGTAGCAATGCGGATCGAAAAATCGTTCACGACCTGATTCATCCGGTTCCTCCCGTCGGGTGGAGTCGTTACTGGTGGCTCCTGACAGGATGAGAGGATCGTGGGATCGGGTTCGGGAATCAAGCCAACCCTGCTGTATTGATCGCTTCTCTCGTGCGAAAGTGGCTCCAGAAGGGTGGTCGCAAGTTGGAATTGGACTGGGCGATATTGGACTGGGCGATCATCGCAGTGGTCGGAGTCGTGGCTGGAACCCTCAATACCCTGGTCGGTGGGGGGACGCTGCTGGTACTGCCGCTTCTGGTGTCGCTGGGGATCGACCCGCTGGTGGCCAATGGCACCAACAGGATCTGCGTGGCCTTCCAGGCGCTGGTCGCCGGATGGACGATGAATCGGGGGCTGGAACGCTCAAGAGGCTCGAAAGCGCAAGAAATGCCCACCATCGGTTGGCGCCCTCTGATGCTGGTGGGAGGGGCTGCGATCCTCGGGGCGCTGGCAGCCATCGAGATCGAGCACCTCGACAAGGCTCTGTTTCGCCAGGTGATGGGCTGGTTGTTGCTGGTGGCGGTCGGGGCATTCCTGTGGCCGCGTCCAGATCCGCCACTGACCGATCCACTGGCCGATCCACTGGCCGATCCACTGGCCGATCCACTGACCGATCCACTGGCCGCCACTCCCGGAATCAAATTCTACATCGGTGGTCTGATCTGTGGGTTTTACGGTGGGTTCATCGGAGCCGGGGTCGGAGCGTTGATCGTGTTGCTGTTGACCACTTCGATGCGACTCCCGGTGGTCGAAGCGGTGCGCTGGAAGGTGTGGTGGGTGGTGGCGATGTCCACGGCATCGGGCTTCTTGTACCTCAGTCAGGATGTGTTTGACCTCGCCGTGGCGATCCCGCTGATCCCTTCCTACGGACTCGGGGCGTATCTAGGAGGGAAATTTGCCCTGAAGGGAGGAGAGCGACTGTTGCGACCGATCGTGGCCTTCCTCAGCGCTCTTCTGGCTCTCACTTTCATTCTGCAGGGCGTTTCTAGTGATTAGCCGCTGTATTGTCCCCGTGTCTGTGAAGCCGTGAGAGGTGATTCTCGTCGAATTGAGCAGCAGCGGACTCTCCGACGAATCGGTCCTGTTTCAGTCCTATTGGATCCGTACGACGATATTTGATCCAGATCTATGGTGTTGAACGAATGCATTGAAGGGTAGAATCGAGGTTCCCCGATTGTTCGTATTCAACAGGTCGAGTGGGGGCCAGAGCGAGCGTTCTCGCCAACGACGAGAGGCTCAGCGGATAGCGAAGGTCAGTATCCAGAAGGTCAGTATCCAGAGGGTCATGACGCTCTGAGTACCGATTCTTAGTGAGTAGTTTGATGGCTCCATTGTCGCCGGTCTCATGGAATTCGAAAGCAGAGGAGGATTTACCGTGAAAATGATTGTTCCCCTGTTTCTGCTGCTGACAATTCTGGGCGTGGGGCAACTCCATGCTGCAGACTTCAAGCGTGGAGATGTGAATGAGGACGGAGCATTTGATCTCGCCGATGGCATCACGATGCTGCAGTACATGTTTTCAGAAGGAGTCGCCTACTGTGAAGATGCCTATGACTACGACGATGACGGTGCGGTCAATCTTGCGGACGCCATCGGTGGATTCAGTTACCTGTTCTTGAGTGGCCCCGCTCCGGCAGAACCGTTCGCCGTCTGTGGACCGGATCCAGTCGCCGATAATCTCGAATGCGAGTCCTACGCAGGTTGCTCACTCGGAGGTGCTCTTCAGGGCCTCGATCAGGCGACCTTCGATTCATTTCTTCGTGGCCGAGATCTGATGCACAAGGAGTTCTCTCCCGAAGAGGGACTCGGGCCTTACTACAACGCAATCAGTTGCGTGGCCTGTCACAGCACCCCGGAAGTCGGTGGTTCTTCTCCGCTCTATCGGAACTTTTTCTTCGCAGCAGTCGGGGCACCTGGAAATCAGGGGCCCATCTGGGATCCTGCGGATGTTCCCAGCATCGTGATGCCCTCCTACACCGTCCCCGGTGCCGGCAGTGCCGGCAGTGGCGGCAGACCCTCGATTCCTGAGCCCTCCCAGGTGGGCGGACTTCAGGTCACGGTGGCCCAGAGAAATGCTCCTCCGCAGTTCGGTGTGGGTCTCTTTGAATTGATCTCAAATGGTGAAATCGTCTCCAATGCGGATCCCGATGATTCCAACGGAGATGGCATCAGTGGTCGCTACAACACCGATTCCATGGGAAACATTGGCAGATTCGGATTCAAATCACAGGCCAACTTCCTCGAGGCGTTCCTGCGTGGTGCCCTGAACAATCAGATGGGAATCACCACCAATCCATTCCAGGGGAGCGGTGGTATCGTCAGTGCCGCCATGATGCAGGTCGGTGCAGGACCCGATGATCCGACCCTCGACGGCGATGCCGTCGCGGACCCCGAGATGCCATCCTCGGATCTGGGAGACATCGTTATCTTTAGCAAGTTTCTTGCTCCCGCGCCCCGCCTGCCGATGGGGAGCGAGGAGGTGCTGGGAGAGACCCTATTCTTCCAGATGAATTGTGTAGCCTGCCACATTCCAGATCTGCAATCCTCGGTGGGGCCGGTCAACGCATACACGGACCTGTTGCTTCACGACATGGGGCCAGAACTGGCCGATGGGATTTCGATGGGAGTGCCTCAGTTCAGCGTGATCACCCCACTCATCACCACGGATGAGTTTCGAACTCAACCATTGTGGGGAGTGCGACTCCATGGGCCCTGGCTACATGATGGTAGGGCCGACACCATGCGAGATGCCATCCTGATGCATGGAGGAGAAGGCCAGCAGTCGAGAGACGCCTTCGATGCTCTGATTCCTTCCGATCAAGAAGCTGTGATCCGTTTCCTGGAGGCGATCTGATGAAAAAAACCACATTATTGAATACCGGTTTGCTCGTCTTGTTCTCGATCTTGCTGGTGATCAGTGGCGTCAATGCCGAGATCATCGATGACGACACCCCCGTTCCACCGGTAGGTGCAATGGGCGGTCCCGATCGGGTACTCGATGCCAATGAACTGGAGCAATGGATTCGCGGCCGCAAGGTTTTCGATCGCGATTGGACACAGGCGGAAGGTCTGGGCACTCCCGACCTGAATGCCGATTCATGTCGGTCTTGCCACCAGAAGCCGATCATCGGTGCAGCGGGTGGACTCGATGTGAATGTGATGCGTTTCGGAATGGACAATGACGGTAACGGTCCGTTCCAGGATCTTCCTGGAGGACAGGTGGCGAGTAAACTGCGGCGCCCCGATACACCGGGCCGCGAAGAGTCCAACCCTCAAGCGGATGTCTTCGAGCAGCGTCAGACTCCCACCACTCTTGGGTTGGGAATGATCGACACGATTTCAGATAGCGAAATCCTCTCGAACGAGGATCCCAACGACGTGAATGGAGATGGCTGCCGAGGTGTCGCTCGAATGATCGATGTCGGCGGATTCTTGGAGGTGGGAAAGCTGGGCTGGAAGTCGCAAGTTCCGACCCTCTATGATTTTCTTCGAGACGCTCTGGGCGGCGAGACTGGAATCACGGTGCCTGACGATGGTCGTGGATTCGGATTGTTTACCGATGCCGACCCGGTCGCGGACCCCGAGATCCTTCCTGAGGATTTCGACGATATGTTGTTCTTTGCCCTTCACCTGGCTCCGCCTCCTCGGGGTGGAAACCAGGATCCACAGGTTCTTGTCGGAGAGAGTTTGTTCAACTCGATCGGATGCGCAATTTGTCATATCCCTACCTTGCAAGGTTCGGATGGACCGGTTCCGCTCTACTCCGACCTACTTCTGCACGACATCTATCCGGATGATTTTCGAGGTACCGCCGATCTGGGCACTCCCGCTGGCGTCGGCTACTACAAGACTCCGCCACTGTGGGGAGTTCGGGTCACGGCTCCGTATCTTCACGATGGAAGAGCCTCCACCCTCGAGGATGCGATCTTGCTCCACCAGGATGAGGCGATTCAGGTAACAGATGCCTATCAGGCCCTCGGGGCAGAAGAGCAGGCGGCTTTGTTGCTGTTCCTCTCTGACCTCTAGAATCACTGGATTCATCAGAAAATCGACCGCCCGCTGACCTGTGCCTTGCGCCGGGGCAGCGGGCGGTTTTCCATCTGTCACAGGGAGTCGGCTTCGGTCACGGAATCGGAAGAGTTTGGCTGGGTCCCAGCGAGAGGGGAGATTCGAACTTGGTGCCATCGGCGAAACTACGGTGGTTGTCCCTGGTGAGCGCGCTCTTGCGGTGGGGCTCTGGAGCGGTGAGGGGAAATCTCACCTCTCTACTGCTGTTACCACTGCTGCTGGGCGCCTGTCAACTTGGACAGCACTCACAGCCGGAAGAGTACGGATACGGTGGCGATGCCCTACCTTTCCGATTTTCCATCCTGCACCGCATGGTCGGTACGGATGGAATCATCTGGCGCATGGATCCCACGAATTGCCCCTTTGATCCGCGCCAGGCTGAACAGGTGATCGAGTCGGCTCTGGCAAGTTGGGATCTTCCAGGAACCTGTTCTTTTCGAAAAGCGAAAGAAGGGGATCCTGTCACCTTGACCATCGGCTGGAGAGGTGCAAATCATGGTCACTCCTGTGTTTCCTTTGGCATCTCAACGGAGTTGATCGCCCATATCGCGGCGGCTCCGGAGTCTGGTGATGCCACTGCGTGGTCGATTCATCTCAATACCCAACTGGACTGGACACTCGAGAAATCTCCAACGAAACCGACTCCAGTAGGCCGCGGATTGAGGGTGGTCAGCCGCATCGAACCGCAGCTCGGGAAACTGATCATGCATGAAGCAGGCCACATTCTCGGGCTCGGTCATGTACCTCTGAAGCGCTCGGTGATGCATCCGATTCATTCTGAAGCGGGCTCTGCTCCCTGTGATCTCGATCTCGATGGAATTTACAGTCTGTATGGCAATGATGTGGAGGCGGGACCGGACGATCTGGAGATCTGCTGCGTCGATCCACAGGGTAAGCCACACCTGGCGGCCCCGACCATTCGTGGGATGGCTCCAGCGGGGCGAGTTCGAGTGCATCTGTTCGATATCGATGGCGACGGTAGGGATGAGATGGTGTTACTGGGTGTCGGTCGA
>CAVOEM010000039.1:0-16756 GCA_963694575.1 Planctomycetes bacterium UBA1146
GATGAAAAGGCGCAAAATCCACGGTGCACCATCATTCCAACTTGGAATTCTGAACATGACAGACTCCTCTCCACCTCACCCATCCCGATGGAGCCCGCATAGATCACGGCACCGATCCGCCTTCGCAGATCCTTCGCAGATCGCTAGTTGGAACTCAGCATCTGGGGAGGCGGGCTGATATAATCGACAAATCGGTCCAGTTGCGAGGACCTCGCCGCTTCCAGCACCTTCTGACGAATCGTCTCACGCATCACTGCGGCTGATTTCAAGGGTTTCTGAATCCGGGCGGAGAGACTCTCGCCCACCTGAGATATCTTCTGTGGAATGTCGTGGATCATCGGTAATCTCCTGTCCCCGAGCCAAAGTCTTTGGAGCGGCTCATGCCGCCGATGCTAGGGGGAGCCTGCAGGGGAGGCAAGCCCAAGAATCACTGGATCACTGCCGGGAAAGTCCTGATTACGGCTGCAGAGGTGCCAGATGACCAGAAGAAGCGGAAAGAAGCCTTTCAGCCATTTCCCGGTCACCACACCAGAGATACGCCACCGAATGTCGTATGTCACCACCAAATAAAGAGATAGCGTCGATGGCTGATTTTTCATCCGCGCCTGTCAATTCCATCACCATCCGCACCGCTCGACGCCTCAACTTGTGATTTGTCGCACGCATCGCCACCATCCGCCCACGATAGATCCAGCCGTTGTGCAGGGCACAGATGGTCGAGGCCCTTTGCAACAATCGGTGAGTGGCGGTGGCAGCCTTCAAGCGGGTCGAGCCGGCGACCGGTTCGGCACCAGTTTCAAGCAGGATGCAGAGGGTATCCTGCGCCGATCGGGTGGCCGCTGCCGTACCATCACAGGTCACGAATACCGTCTGGGCACCGGACCGAAGCGACTCTTCCAACCCGGCGAGAACCCACGCCGCAGTTCCTGAGGCACTGATCCCCACCACCAGATCCCCGCTTCCAACAGCCACCTCGCGAACCCGCCGGCAAGCATCCTCCGCATCATCTTCGGCGCCCTCGATGGGAGTGGTCAGAGCCGCATCTCCACCGGCGATGAGCGCCTGGCGGCGATGGGCGGCTACCGAGAAGGTCGGTCCCCATTCCGCCATGTCGAGAGCGAGAAGTCGGCCACTGGTTCCCGCACCGAGGCCGATGATCCGTCCCTTCTCCGTTGCCAGAGTCCGCGCCATCATCGATGCCAGTTGGAGAACACCATCCCGAGCAGCGCTGAGGGCCGCCTGCACCACCGATTCTTGCTGCTCGAAGTGATCCCACAACTGCTGCGGATCGGACACGGCTGCCGCTGCGGAGTCGATCGCTTCCGTTTCAGGGTCGAGCATCAAATCCCTCCACCGGGCCCCTGGATTCGTTTCCAGACCCTACCGATCTCTGCGCGAGTTTGTTTCTCCCACGCTTCATGGGGAAACTTCTTGAGCACCATTTCGAGGGCAGAGGCCGCCTCGCCAAGACGGTTTTTCCGCTCCAGTTCCTTGGCTTGGTCCATCGCCTTCTGCCAGAGCTTCTCGACCATTTTGAGCAGTTCCACCCGTCGCTGCTCTGGCGGAGCCTCGGGAGGGAGTTCCAGCCCCGTTACCTCGGTCAACAGTCGGCAGCAACTGGCAGTATCTTCCTTGCCCAGCACCAGAGTCGCGCGGTCGAGCAACTTCGTGGCGGCAGCCGATTTGCGCGACAGCATGCGGGACTCCTGGCTCGCCTGCCGCAACACTTTCTTCAGGGTGGAGGAAGAGATGTTCTTGCCCTCAAGACGAGCGCGTTTGCGACCGAACAGATCGAGCACCGCCACCACCGTCTCTCGAGAGGGAGGACCGAGAGCGGATTCGATCACCTTTCGCGCCCGCTTTCTTGACCAGTGCTCTTGCCCATCCTTCGCTGAAGCCGAATCCACTGGAACCGGCCATTGCACATCGCCGGAAGAATCGACGACCCATTCGATACGGATCAACACCACATCCTTGAGCAGCCTTGCGGTCGAGGAATTGCCCAGCTGTTGTTCCAGGTGACGAGCCGGTCCCGCATTGGCGGGAGATTCGAGCAGCACCAGCAGCGGCTGACGCAGTTTCAGGGCACGAGGTAAACCCTGCTCTGGCGACAGCCAGGGTAATTCTTCAGGAGCATCACCGGCAGCGAGCAGCGAGGTACAGAGGCACACCAGTCCCAGGATCAGGGTGCGACCGATTCGATTCCACCGCTGCTGGAGGGAGTGGTCACTGAGGGCTCCCACCATCTGAGATTTGACGATTTGATGCATCGGTCGAGCCTCCATCCTGCTGGCCTATCCTGGTCCCCCTGAAGGTAGCAGGACCATCCCTGCACCGCTTCCCCTTGCTCACCGATCCGCCTGCGATCATGATGAGTGCCTGAACTGCAATCTGGTACACAGAGGACCCCCCCTTGAATGCCGAGGGAGACAGAGGAGAAGTCGCAGGTGACAGAATTGATCGATGTGCCCTCCACCTCTGGATCGGATCGGGAAACTTCCGCAGGGAGACACCCATTCCTCGACAAAGAGGGGCAGAAGATCCAGGGATTGTTCGATGAGATCGCACCTCGCTACGATCGACTCAATCGTCTTTTTTCCTTCTCGATCGATCTGTGGTGGCGTCGCCGTGCAGTCCGTAGCCTTCGTGCACGTCCCGGAGACCGGGTCCTCGATGCCTGTTGTGGCACGGGAGATCTTGCGATGGCACTGCTCGATCAGGTTCCCGGGGCAGAAGTGATCGGAAGCGATTTCTCACTCCCGATGCTTCAGGCAGGAAGCCGAAAGTATCTTGCGGCTCACCGTCCAGCGCTGGTCAGAGCCGATACGATGCACCTGCCCTTCGATGACTGCACCTTTGATGGGGCGATGGTGGCTTTCGGAATGCGCAATGTCGTGGACCTCGATGCAGGCCTGCGAGAACTTCGTCGCGTCCTCAAACCTGGAGGACGATTGATGATTCTCGAGTTCACCGAGATGCGAAATCGCTGGATCCGACCATTCTCGACCTTTTACCAGAGTCAACTCCTGCCACGCCTGGGCAATCGGCTGTCTGGCTCCCGGGTCAAGGCCTACAGTTATCTCGACGAGTCGGTGCGTGACTGGCCCGATGCCGAACGCCTGGCGGAGAAGATTCGAAGTGCCCCGCTCCACGCAGTCCGCCATCACACTTTATTCCCGGGCAATGTTGCGGTACACGAAGCGGTGCGCGGGTGAGGAGATGGGTTTGACTCGATACCACCAGCTGCTGATCGCTCCTGGAACCAATTTCCTTCCGTCAAAGATCGCAAAACATAGCGCTCCCATCCTCGAGAGCACCGTGATCGATGAAACCCGCCGGCTCAGATTTTGTGGCGGCTGGTGGCTTCGAGATGGAACCGAACAACAGGCCAAGTCGCTGCAATCACTCGCTCTCGAGCACGGAATCCTCCTGCGTCACATCGATGCACCAAACCCATCGGAAAAGGTCGAAGTGATCCGTACCATCCGAGCGTCCTTCAGTGACGATCGACTTGAACTGGTCACACCTCAGCAATCGAGACAGATCCCCATCTCTTCACTGCGCGCCCTCGACCTTTCGCTGAAGGCAGATGACATCGATGAAGAGGAGGACCTCGACACGACTCAGAGAAAAGCCCGGAGCATGAGGGGCCTGGCGGAGGTGATGATGGTCGGATCCCCTGCCGGTGATCTGCTCCAGTTGATTTCCGAAGGCCGACTGGGAAATCCCAGACCTCGATTGATCCTGCTCGGTCCGGACCCACAGGCGTGGTCGATCGATCGCACCACCGTGTTCCCGGATCTGGCGGCCCAGGGGGCCGCACAATCTCTCGCCAATCTGCTTCGATTCAGCGGAATCCTCATCGGATCGATCTCCTCATCCTGCACCTCACCAGAAACTCGTCACCTGTGGCAGGGAGGGGATCTGATGCCAGTTCGGCGCGATTCCACAGTGGAACAGCAATCCCGAACCGAAGCACTTCATGCCTGGATCCAGGACGGGGGGTCTCTGGGAGAAATGGTAACCAACCGTTAGGATCGAGCAATTATTGAACCCGTCGTGGATGATGGATTTCGTTGATGATGGATTCGTGGATAGTGAATTCGTGGATAGTGAATTCGTGGATAGTGAATTCGTGGATGGTGAATTCGATGATGAATGAAGGGTAGTGATGACTGCAACTGAAGCCGGTTCGAAGGAGATCGTCGTCGGGGTCAGCGGCGCCAGTGGAGCGATCATCTCCGCACGCCTGGTCCACTTCCTGCTAGACGAGGGACACCGAGTCCATCTGGTCGCATCCAAGACGGGTAAACTGGTGGCCCACGATGAACTCTCTGTTGCCGAAGGCACCCGTGGAGTTTTCCCGGAGATGGAGCACGAGAACCTGACCGAATGGGGTGAACGCAACTTCTTCGCACCCTTCGCCAGTGGGACCGCACCCATCGATGGAATGGTCATCGCCCCCTGCTCGATGTCGACCGTGGCAGCGCTGGCCCATGGGATCTCCGACAACCTGATCAAACGAGCCGGAGAAGTGATGCTGAAGGAGCGCCGCCCGCTGATCATCGTTCCTCGAGAATCTCCTCTCGACAGGATCCACCTGAAGAACTTGCTGACTCTTTCCGAGAGCGGTGCACTGATCGTCCCGCCGGTGCTGACCTTTTATCAGCACCCAGGAGACTCGGTTCTCGAACAGGTGGACTTCGTCGTGAGTCGGGTGCTCGATCACCTGGGAATCGAAAACGATCTGTTCCGACGCTGGGGCAGCGAGAGGTGACCCGCGCCATCCCTAACCCGGTAAACTGGCTGGGTGGCATCCGCGAATTCCTCGAAATGATCAAGGTCTCTCACACATTGTTTGCGATGCCTTTCGCCATCGGTGCGGTGTTCCTGGCCAGTCGAGATCACGCCATCGGTGCGATGGACCTCGTAACTCTCTTGATCCAGGTGGTCGTGGCGGTGGCACTCGCACGCACCTCTGCGATGTCGTTCAATCGCTGGGCCGATCGAAAAATCGACGCCTTGAATCCGCGAACCTCGGAACGATCGATCCCCGCCGGCCGCCTCGGAGCCAGTACCGTTCTCTGGTGGACCGTCTGTAGTGCCGGTGGATTCGTGGCGGTCACCGCCACCATCAATCCGCTGGCACTGAAACTCTCTCCGGTGGTGCTGCTGATCATCCTCGGCTACTCCTGGACCAAGCGTTTCACCAGTTTGTGCCACATGGTTCTTGGCCTCGGGCTGGCTCTGGCTCCCATCGGCGCATGGGTCGCAGTGCGAGGCACACTGCTGGAAGCGGCAGGTGGCATCGACCCGGTCCCCTGGATCCTCGGAGGATCCGTTTTGTTGTGGAGCGCCGGCTTTGACATCATCTATGCGTGTCAGGACCACCAATTTGATCTCCAGCAGCGTCTTCATAGCATCCCCACACGATTCGGAATCGGCACCGCCCTGCGGCTATCGCTGATCCTGCACATCCTGATGGTCGGATTGTTGGTCGCCTTGTGGAAGCAGGCCCAACTGGGAGTCCCCTTCGCCATCGCCATCGCCATCGTGAGTCTCTTGCTGGTGGCCCAACACCGACGAGTCAAACCCAGTGACCTGACCCGGATACAAAGTTCCTTCTTCACCCTCAATGCCATCATCAGCAGCATCTTGATGATCGCCCTGATGGTCGAAGGTGGGTCGGGATGAATCTGCAAGATCGAGAGCGCGAGTTACTGATCAGCGGACCTTCTTGGCGGCAACCGGCTCTGCCTGCCAGAAGAGGCGCTCTTCTGAGGGCCGCCCTTGTCACGGTGCTGCTGTGGACTCTGTTCTATCCGGTGGTTCCTGCGGGTCCCGAGATGATGGGCAGTTGTCAGGTGTTGGTCGAGGCCAGCCCTTTCGATGGTGGCTCTTCTCCTGCCCTCTCGGCTTGTCGGACCCTACTCCGTACCGTACTCGGCTGGATTCCTCCGATGATGGCGGCGTCCTGCTTGTCGATCCTATTGATGAGCCTGAGTTGTGGGGCCGCTCTGTGCTGGTTACGACAACAAGATGCGGCCCGGGGAGTACTGATCCCGTTGACGCTGGCGCTCGGCCTCAGCCAGGGAATCACCGAACTCACCCGCATCGGAGGAGCCACCCCGCTGGCCATCTGTTTGGGAATGATCCTGATCGCCACGACCGAGCAGATGCGAGCCGAAGCGGGACGTGGACTGTGGCTGTGGGGAATCCTGCTCGGTTTGTCGATCGCAGCCGGACCCAGCACCGCCCCCGCTCTGATCTACTCACTGCTGAGTCTCCTCAGCGACCGGGGAATCCGTGCCAGCCACCTGCGATCCTTAGCCGCCGCTTCGATCGGCATCCTGATCGGAATCTCACTGCTCTTCCTGCTCGCCAGCGCATCTGCGGCCAACGGGTTGGCGGAAGTGTTCACCGAGTTCGTCTCGAGTTGGCGTCCGATCCAGCACCCCGATTACTCTCACCTGGGATCGGACCTGCGAAGCGTCCTCGAAGGAAACGGCTGGCTACTGGCGATGCTGGCCATCCCGGGGCTGCTGATCTCATGCCAACGACGGCCCGGAGATCTTGCGCTGATCCTGACACTGGCGAGCTCGGGCCCCCTGCTGGGACCCTTGTTCGCTGACGGATCATCGGGCCCGGCCGCCTCCATCCCCGATTCAATCGCTGCGGCGCCATTCACCCGGATGACCCTGATCTTGTTGGCCGCATGGAGCTTGACGATGGCCTACCGACGCCTGGGAAAACACCGCCGACAAACCCATCTTCTGCTGATGACCATTCTGTGGATTCTGGTGGGCATTTCCCTTTCGATGCGAACGCCCGATCTGCGCTCCGGAAAAACCCAGGTCGTGACCCAGTGGGCCCACTCCGTACTTGAAGGATTGCCCGAAGATTCGCTGCTCCTCTGTGGCGGCTCTCCTCTCGGTTCGGTGCTCTCGGTGATCCAGTCGCACGAAGGAATCCGCCCCGATGTCACGGTGCTCGATCGAGGTGGCGCCATCGATCCGATTCTCCTCGGTCTTCCGGTCGAGACCCCGGCTCCGAGAGTGTTACAGGTCGCCCGATCGCTCATCGCATCGGGAAGACCATTGCTGGCCTTGCCGCTGGCTCTTCATCAGGAATTGCTGAGGGGGCACGGACTGTCGCCATGGGGCCTGCTGCTGATCGCCCGCGACCCGATCGATCCCGCTCCCGATGACAGTGGCGCATGGCAACAGGTCCATATCGCCGATCTGCCACTGGAGTCCACCGGTGCCTGGCAGTGGATTCGAGGAGAAGGAGATCATCCTCATGCCAGCGGAAGGCTGGCGTCGGAGGTCGCTGCAGCGGCCTGGTTTGCCACTGCCCGGCGCAACGGAAATCTCCGTGACGGAGGTCGATGGTCTGGAATCCTCGGATTGCTGGGAGATCTGATCGAAGATCCTGGAGGCACCCGTCGCTGGGCATTACAGCAGCCGATCGACCTGTTCGGCAAGAGTCCTCGAGACACCGGTGGCCCGGTTAACGATCCTCGAAGCGTTGGCTCGCCCGATCGAGGAAGCGACGCTCTTCAGGACTGAGAGAATCGATGCCCTCGGTCGAGACCTTCTTCAGCAGATCATCGACTCGTGCTCGAAGGCGCTGTTGACGAAGCACCGTCCGCTGTGCCTTCCACTGTCGAAAGTGGTCTCGCTGACGATGCCACCAACCGACCGCGGATCTCGATCCACCACCGGGGCTGTTGCGCCACGACTCCGCAGAACCAGAATCGACCGACATCTGCTGCATTTGCTGGCTCTGGATCCACATCAAGAGGGCCATCGCCAGCAACAAGCCGCTGCGCTCACCCGGCAGGAACCAGACCACTGCCAGAACCAGCGCCACAATCTTACCGCTGACCACCAGTTTCTGGGTGGCCACTCCCTCTCCCCTGCGTTGCCACAGGATAGAATGAAGAATTCTTCCGCCGTCGAGGGGCAGTGCTGGCAACAGGTTGAAAAGAAGTAGATCGAGGTTGACCGCCGCAGCGATGGCGATCGGATCGGTGATGGGTTCCGCCGGCCATCGAAGAAAGAAAGAGCCGACCGGCGATCCTTGGGAGATGACAAAGGGCAGTAGAGCCAACCACAGGACCAGGTTGACCAGCGGCCCCCCCGCTGCTACCGCCAGGTGCGAAAGTGGGCGGCTCGGGATATCGACCGAGGCTAACCCTCCGAGAGGCCATAGAGTCACCTCGTGGGCGTTTCCACCCACTTGTCTTGCCGCGCGACAGTGGCCCATCTCATGGAGGAAAACTGAGCCGAAGAGCAGCCCGAGATAGATCGCGACCTGCCCGGCTCCGCCGAAGCGCTCTGCGGAAAAAAACTCGAACAGCGCCCAGACCAGGAAGATCCAGTGCAACCGCACCGAGATTCCTGCGACCTGACCTATTCGAATTCCACCGCGATCAAACAATCTCACTCCCTGCTACTGCGGACCTCACTGCAACGATTCAATCGCCAAACTGAATCCCCTGGGCCAACGGTAACTCCTTCGAGTAGTTGATGGTGCAGGTTTGTCTGCGCATGTAGGTCTTCCAGGAATCTGAACCCGACTCCCGGCCGCCGCCAGTGTCCTTCTCTCCGCCAAAGGCTCCGCCGATCTCGGCACCACTGGTTCCGATGTTGACGTTGGCGATTCCGCAATCGGAGCCCGCCGCAGAAAGGAACTTCTCCGACTCCTGGAGATCTCGAGTAAAGATGGCACTCGACAGTCCCTGCGGAACAGCGTTATGCCACTCGATCACCTGGTCCAGATCACGATACCGAATCAGATAGAGGATCGGTGCGAAGGTTTCCTCATGAACGATTTTCATGTCGTGACGAGCTCTGACGAGTGTCGGCTCGACGTAATGACCCCCTTCAGGTACCCCCTCGGTGACGCTCTGCCCACCGTAGATCACCTCTCCGCCTTCCTCTTGAACCGCTGTCAAGGCCTGCATCATGTCCCCCACGGCACCCTGTTGAACCAGCGGCCCCATCAAGGTGCTGCCCTCCAGCGGGTCACCGATCTTCACCTGCTGGTAAGCAGCGATGAGGCGCGACTCCATCTCATCGGCGATGTCCTCGTGGAGGAACAATCGCCGGGTCGAGGTGCACCTCTGTCCGGCAGTTCCGCACGCTCCAAAGACCACCGCTCTCATCGCAAGATCGAGATCTGCCCGATCTGAAACCACGATGGCATTGTTCCCTCCCAGTTCTAGGAGGGTCCTTCCGAGGCGCAATCCAACCACTTCAGCGACACGACGGCCCATCCGACAGGACCCCGTGGCACTGATCAAAGGCAAGTTTCGATCGGCCAGCATCGCTTCTCCTACAGGATCCCGGTGGGCCACCACCAGACCAAAAATGGGCGGGGCTGCCATTTCATCGAGCACCTTCTGGGCGATCTTGTGGACAGCCACTGCGCAAAGAGGGGTCGAAGAGGAGGGCTTCCAGATCACCGCATCGCCACAGGCGGCAGCGACCAGCGCATTCCAGGCCCAGACCGCAACTGGGAAATTGAACGCAGTGATGCAACCGACAACCCCGAGTGGGTGCCACTGTTCGTACATCCGGTGTCCTGGTCGTTCTGAATGCATCGAGAGACCATAGAGTTGCCTCGAGAGTCCCACTGAAAAATCAGCGATGTCGATCATTTCCTGCACTTCCCCGATCCCCTCGGGAAGAATTTTCCCCATCTCTGCAGAGACCAGGCGACCGAGCGGATCGAGATGATCTCTCAGAGCATTTCCAATCCTCCGCACCACCTCACCACGGCGCGGAGCGGGCCATGTACGCCATTCGAGAAATGCTTCTCGGGTGGCACTCACGGTCTGCTGATAATCCTCGCTGGTGGCGAGGGACACCTTGCCCAGCAGGGATCCATCGACCGGCGAATGACTTTCTAGCCACTGCTCTGAAGGTGCTTTCCAGTCGCCGGCGAAGACTCCAGGGTTTTCCGGCTGGAGACCCAGTGAATCGAGAAATGACAGATCCATTTCGAACCCCTTTCCTGGGGAAGTGGTCGATCGAAGCCGCGTGGTCCGGGCTCCATCTCCGTGAGAGTGGCGTACCCTAGCCCTGCCAAGGGAAGTCGTCGAGGGTTCCCGATCGGTAGAATCGACCGGGTGCTGGGTCCTCTTCAGGAAAGAGGACGGGGATCCGCGGCCCTCCCTTTCGCTGCTTGGCCTTAGTGATCCGTCCTAACCGCATAAATATAATCGGCTTACGACCCACACCGCGAGCCACCACTCGGCTGAACCCGGAAAGACTTTCCTGAAAGTCCCAAATGCAGGACCACTTTCTGTTCAATTTACTCAACAAGGTACTCGCCTGAAGTCATCCTGTTGCTACTATCGGAGTATGGTCTGTACGAGGAGAGCGGGACTGAATTGAGTTCCATTTTTCACTATAGACATGTCGTGCATATTGGCTCCTGAACTGAATTTGGCGTCGACTTTCGGGATTTATCCGCGAGTCACTCCCGTCGTTTGGATACTGGGGCTTGGGTAATTAAGTGTTGTAAATTCCTGTCTTCTTCCGATGGCTTGTAATCTTGGTTTCAGACCAGATGAAGTTTCGGGAAGACTGACTGATTGTTTATTCACACCTGCGTGTGAAGAGAGGAACTCCATGCGTTCTTTGAGCCTTGTGGCGATCATTTGTGGATTGATTTCTTTAGGCGGGTTTTCAACCCTCCACGGACAATCCGACGAATGTGACGTCGCCACCTTCATCGATGTCTCCGCCGGATCCGGCGTCTATACCGCAGCGTTCGATACGACCACTGCAACAGACTCAGCGAATCCTGCTCCGACAATCCCATGTACAGTTCTCGGAGCACTCTCTAACGATGTGTGGTGGGAATTCACCTCCTCTGTCGATGGCATTGCCGAGCTTCACACCTGCGGTACCGCTGGAGATCTCGACACCGACCTGGTCCTCTACGAAGGTTTCGATTGCACCACGATGGTCGAGGTCGGCTGCAACGGAGATGCCAACATCCTGGCCGGCTGCCAGGCTTTTTACAGCCATATCCAGTTTGTCCCGGTGATCGCTGGGATGGACTACAAGATCCGCCTGGGAGCCTGGGGTGGCGGGGGTTCGGGAACAGGTACCTTGACCCTTGCGCTGGTCGTCCCCAGTCCCGAGATCTGTGACGACGGACTCGATAACGATTCTGACGGTTTCGTCGACTGTTTCGATGCGGACTGCGTGGGTAACCCCAGCTGCTTCGAAGGTGACTCAGTGACCTGCTCCGACGGCGTCGACAACGATGGAGACGGCACCACTGATTGCGCCGATGTCGATTGCAGCGGAATCAGTCCCTGCGGACTCGAATCCGACTTCTGCGACGACGGAATTGACAACGACGGTGACGGTCTCATCGACTGTGCCGATGTCATCGATTGTCCTTTTGGCAGCCCCGCCTGCCTCGCTGCAGGTAACGACGAGTGCGACGGTGCCTTTGAGATCGGGCCGGTCGTTGGATATGGAACCTACACCGGATTCATCGACACCACCTTGGCCAGTGACTCCGCCAACCCAATGCCGACGATTCCCTGCGATGTTCTGGGATCGTTGAGCAATGACGTCTGGCACAGTTTCACACCGGATGCTGACGGTGCCATCACGGTTCACTCCTGCGACGCTGCAGGTTTTGACACCGACGTGGTGGTCTACGAGGACTCGTTGTTCGATTGCACCAGCTTGGTCGAGGTCGGCTGTAACGGCGATTCACAAATCCTCACTGGCTGCCAGATTTTCTACAGCCACATCCCGGGCATCCCCGTGGTCGGAGGACAGACCTACAAGATCAGAACCGGAGCTTATGGACTGGGTGTTACCGGAACCAATACCCTCACCGTGGATTTCTTCCTGACCTCAGCGGAAGTCTGTGACGATGGAATTGACAACGACGGCGATGGTCTGATCGACTGCGCCGATGCCGTCGATTGCCCATTTGGAATTCCTCCCTGCGATGCCGCAGGAAACGACGAGTGCGACGGCGCCTCGCTCATCGATGTCTCTGCCGGAGCGGGAACCTACACCGCTTTCTTCGACACAACGCTGGCGAGTGATTCCGCCTACCCTGCACCGGCCCTTCCTTGCGACGAGCTGGGTGCCCTCTCCAATGATGTGTGGTTCGAGTTCACTTCGGCCGTCGATGCGGTCGCCGAACTTCATACCTGCGGAGTTGCGGGCGACCTGGACACCGATCTGGTCGTCTACGAGGGCAGTGATTGCACCGCCCTGACCGAGATTGCCTGTAACGGCGATGCCGTCATCCTGGCCGGCTGCCAGGCTTTTTACAGCCATGTCCAGTTTGTTCCCCTGTCCGCTGGCCTCACCTACAAGGTCCGAATTGGAGCCTGGTCTGCAGGAGACACCGGCACCGGCACCCTGACCATCGCGATGGTGGTCCCCGCTGTTGAAGACTGCACCAATGGTGTGGATGATGACCTGGATGGAAACATCGACTGCTTGGATCCGGACTGCTTCACCGATCCCAATTGTGCTTACACTGACGGAGACGAGTGCTTCGTGGCCTTGGATGTCTTCGAAGGAGCCAATCTGATCGACACCACCACCTTCACCACCGGTGCCGATCCGGTCGATTACGGCCTGTGCGCCGGAACCTTCGGCGGTGCGATGGCTTCGGATGGCTGGTACCGCTGGGTGGCGACTTCCGACGCCGATTACTGGATTCACACCTGCGATCCCGCAGCATGGGATACAGATGTGATCGTCTACGAGGGAGCCTGCGATGCTCTCGTGCCGGTTGCCTGTAACGGTGACGACGGCGCCGGGCTGGTAACTGGCTGCCAGGCTTACTTCTCGTTCATCGAGTTCACTGCGCTGGCTGGCACCGAATACATGATTCGCGTGGGATCGTTTGGTGCGGCAGGTGGCACTGGCACCCTGAATATCGTTCCGTTGCTGTGCCCGCCGATGGCTGGCTTGGCTTCGACCTCGGATTGTGTCACTGGTGATGTCACCTTGAGTTGGACCGGAAATGCCTACGACACCATCGAGATCCTCCGGGATTCGGTGCTGATCGACTCCGTGGCTGGATCCGATACCTCATACGTCGACCCGGGATTGGCGTCTGGTATCTACCAGTACACCGTCCAGGGTATCTGTGCGGGTAATATCAGTGGCTCGCAGATCGTCACCACCAATGTCGCTTCCTACGGTGGCGAACCTCATGTGATCTTCGCCGTTGAGGGTGTGGACGATATCGACAGTGTCGCTGCTCTTCAGGCGGCACTCGATGCCAATGGTGTTTCCTATGTCACCACCACCCTCGGCCCCGCCGAGTGGGGTTGCCTCGGCAGCAGCACCATAGAGTGCGCCTGGATGATGAACGGTACCTACCCCAATGATTACCGGATCACCGATGCCGACGGCTCTGCGCTGAGCAGTGCCGTGGAAAACGGCTCCGCGGTCTACATGGAGGCTGGAGACCACTGGGGCTTCGCCCACCTGATCACCACCTACGACAACTACGATGGTGTCGATCAGGGATCAGTCCTCGATGGGGATGACACATTCCTCGTCATGGACGGATTCGATTCCGGCTTCGGTCTCGACACCTCCGATCTCTCCGGCTCCGCCTACAACCAGGCCAATGGTGGTGGCAACGACTGGACTGACCAGATTCAGCCCGGAGTAGGATCGGGTGGCCCCAATGTCGCTCAGATCTGGGCCAACGCTGGGGGTGGATACGGCACGGGCAACTTCTACGCCACCGATGATCCATTCGGAAATACCATCTCGCAATCGTGGGAGTTCGGTGGATTCGGTGGGGATCAGGTCGACCTGGCCGCACGCTACCTCGCTGTACTCGGCGGCGGTGGTTCTCCGCCGGGAACCACCTTCACCCGTGGTGACTGCAACGCTGACGGTGGATTCAACATCGCTGACCAGATCTACATCCTTGCAGCTCTCTTCTCCGGTGGACCGGGCGGGATCTGCGAAGATGCTTGTGACGAGAACGATGACGGCGGCATCAACATCGCCGACGGAATCTACGGTCTCGCGGCCTTGTTCAGTGGAGGTCCTCCGCCGCCGGCGCCCAGCCCGGGTACCTGTGGTGTGGATGCAACCGACACGGATGCTCTTGATTGTGCGAGCTTCCCACCCTGCCTCTAGTCTCTAGCGGGTAGAAATCGGATGTCTCTGCGGGAGGCCTTTTCCAGTCGGGAAAGGCCTCCCGCTTTTTTCATCCAGCATTTTGCCCATGGCTCACCTCGATTCTCCGACAGCACCTGAGTTGCATCGAACCCTCTGGAGTCGCCCCGCCGATGGCGGTGAACTTCCCTTTCCTGCCAACTGTAGTATTCAGCAGCAGGCCATTGGCAACGGTTCAGTGGAGGGATTACCATCGAGCCATGAAGAGGCTTGGGAGCCGCTGGACGGCTCCCATCACATTATCCAAGTGTGCAGTGCCCATTATTAGACGAAATTACCAGAACCGTGTATCGGTCTGGTCCATGAATGAATTCCGGCCCCCATGAATTCTATCGAATCCCGCATCGCTGTTCTCCTTCTCACCTTGCTCTTCTCCACGACCACCGTCGGCTGGACACAATCCGTACCTCGAGACTGGCTCACCGCTCCAGCAGGATCCGGGAGCAGTTACTTTGTCGATCCCGCCGATCTGCTGGCGGGTCCTACTCCTTTGCTCGGAAGTTCAGCACTGGGCATCTGCCTGGTCCCCGAACCCAATCCGTGGGGTGTCGACGCTGTGATCGTGATCGACATCTTCAATTTCGAGAACTGGGTCTACGATGCAGTGACACTGGGCCCTCTGGCTACGATCCTCAATCCCACGCCTCCCGGGTTCTTGACCACTGGAATCACCACCGATGGAACCACCCTCTTCTGGGCGATCATCTCTGCCACAGGCACCAGCGACCTCTGGAGAACCGACCTGGACGGAGGAAATCCTGCACTGGTAGGGGCGATGGGACTTCAGGGGCCCGCTTTCGTAGGAGACCTCGCATGGAATGGCTCGGATGGAATCTGGGCAAACAATATTTCTGGCGATCGGTACGACCTGATCTCGACCATCGACGGCAGTTACCTGGGAGAGAGCACCTTTCACCCCGATGGGTCAGGACCTGGCAACGGAGTGGCCTGGCGATCCGATTGTGGAAGACTGGAAATTCCTCACGGCCCCGCTAGAGCGAGTAGGGTCACAAGTATCTCGATCATCGATCCAGCGACCGATGTCGCCCTCGCTCCGTTGGCGGTGGCGTCTTCCGCCTACTTCATCAATGGCATCGAGACTTCTCGCTCTGCAGTCGCTACTGGTTTCGATCCATTTGGGGTCTATTCGATCTGGGTCGTCGACAATGGTGCCAACTCCTTGACCGTCCTCGAGGGGCGCCAGCAGTGCCCCGAACCACTCGACCCCATCAACGGTCTCGAGTACCGAGCCACAACCAACGGCGAAATTGTCGTCACCTGGGAAGCGGATTCCTCGCTCGACAGCGTCGATATCCGGATCGATGGGGAACTGCAAGACAGTCTCGATGGAGCCAGCGGTCAATGGAGCGGGATCTCCCCGATCCTGCCGGGCCTGGTGACACTTCAGGTCAACGGGCATAGCGGAAACTCATGGACTCCCACCAGTTCGAGTGCACTGCTGGTTCCCGGCTGTTCTGACGGGTCGATTCAACTCTCACACCTCGATCTGCCAGACCTGTTTGAACCAGGCACTCCTGTCTGTGGCTCCGGCTTGGCGCACTTATCGCAATCTTACTGGCGCACCTTCGATCATTGCGAAGCTCCATTTTCTCAAACCGAAGGGATGTGGGTCGAATCGATTCGAGTGGCAGTGGAGAACTCAGAACCGGGCCCAGGTTTCACCACTCAACCAGTCATTCTTCGGCTCTATGAGGATCCCAACCGAGACTCCATCGCACCTGTGGACACCTTGTTGGAACTCCACGAGCAGCAATTTGAGATCCCTCCACTGATTCAGCAACATTTCTGCCTCAACCTGAACCCACCGTTGGCCGTCGATTGTGGCACCCAGTTGGTCATCGAATTGGAACTGGTGGATGGAGCCTTTGATGAACATCTCTTCGTTCTAGGATCGAATTCGCAGGGGGAAAGTTCCGCAGGAAATTACTCCGCCACTTCTTGCGGCATTCCCGAACCGGTCCCCTTCGCTACCCTCGGCTGGGGAAACGTTCACATCGGGATCGATCTGATCGGTCGCACCCTCTCGAGCCCCTTCGTCCGTGGCGACAGCAATGGAGACGGTTCCCGAAATCTCGCCGATGCGATCCGGATTCTCGAGGTTCTATTCATCCCCGGTTCGATCGGTTTAAGTTGCTCCGACTCGGCAGATTGTAATGACGACGGCTCCGTGAACCTGGCCGATGCCGTGACCCTGCTGTCCTACCTCTTTATCCCTGGAGCTCCTCCAATCTCCGATCCCAGCAGTTGCGGGCCGGATCCTCTGCCAGCGGACTCGCTCCTCTGCGCAGAAAATCCCGCTTGCCTGTAAATTTCCTGGTTAACCCCTGCAAGAACTACCTAAATGAGATTTCTGGTCCTTGACCCGGCCCGTTGTCCCGGTAAATTTGACTTATAGGGCTAAATCCTTCTCCTTTCGATTTTTGGGGTCACTGTACCCCGAGTTCAAAGTAGGTCTCAGATTATCGGGATTCAGTTTTCGGCTCTAAATTTACAGTTTTCGATCTTGAGGTATCTGCGAAACACGCCAACTGGCT
>CAVOEM010000040.1:0-16738 GCA_963694575.1 Planctomycetes bacterium UBA1146
TGATGATCTCCTCGGTACTGGTAGTGACGGTCGCCATCGAACGTCACCGTCGTTTCCGCCTCGCCTCGGTCGACTACGAGTGGTTCCTGACCGAGATTCGAGGTGCCATCCAGAGCGGTGGCATCCCCTCGGGTCTCGAGGTTGCGGATCAGATTCCGGGCCCGGTCGCTGCAGCCTGGAGCGCAGGACTCCGATCGCACCGCTACCCGTTGGCAGTCCTTCGGGAAAAGATGGACTCCGTCTCCATCGCCGAGGTTCAGCGGCTAGAGAAGTATCTGCCACTGGTGGGAGTGATCGCCCAGGTGGCTCCACTCATCGGAATTCTGGGCACCGTCTGGGGAATGATCGGGTCGTTCGAGGGTGTCGCCGGAGGCCTCTCCAGTGGTGCCGGGATCGATGGCGAATTGCTCGCTCAAGGGATCGGTCAAGCACTGGTCACCACCGCATCTGGACTGGCGGTGGCGATCCCCGCCACCTTACTCCATCACTGGCTCAGCCACCGGGTCGATGGATTCATCGCCAATCTCGATCGGTCTCGTTCGGATCTGGTCGAGATCCTCTCCGCCAGCAGCCCACGCAAGAAGACGGGAAAGCCCGTTCAAGACAGGGAAGCAACGGTGGTATGAGAAATCAGGGCCAACGCTCGCGACTCGGTCGAAGAAGACTCACTCCTCGTTGGGGCGATTCGCTGGCTCCACTGCTCGACGTGATCTTCTTGCTGGTGATCTTCCTGCTCGTCTCCGCTCGCTTCGATCAGACCCGGACCATCGTCGTCGATCTACCCGAAGCGAAGGGCACCGTGGTGCAGTCCACGGCCCTCGATCCTTTGGTCCTGCTACTACTGGAGGACGGATCGATTCGCTGGCGAGGAGATCTCATCTCGCCGTCACAGTTAACGGATCAATTGACCCAGTTCCCTCCGGAGCAGCGATTGCGGCCATTTACCGTCCAGGCGGATCGAGGTGTTCCGCTCGAATCGGGGATCCAGTTGCTCGAGATGCTGCGTCTTCTGGGCTGGAGTCAGGTTGAATTCGAGGTCTCCGGCACCCCAGATGCCACTGGATTCCTTGAGGATCGAGACTCCGAGGGCTAGCATGGCTAGGACAAGATGGTTCCCAAGAGACCCTCAATAGCCGTTCACTCCCGGGAGGAGACGCAATGCCCTGCGAACCCAGAAACCACTCCGATGATTCTCAGGTAATTTTTGGCCGCTGGCCTGGTTGGCTGTCCCTGGTACTGGCGACGGTCGTGGGACTGACCCTGCCGGGGTGCGGCGGCGGCGATGAATCTGGTGGCGATGCCACCGCCTCATCCAGCAGCCCCGAACTGATCGAGCAGGTCGAGGAAATGCTGACCGAGATCGATCAACTGGTGGTCACGGCCAAGAGTACCGGTGCCGAGCGATACAAAGCGACAGATCTGAAGGCCGCTATCAAGTTGGTCGACCGCGCCAAGGAACAACTGGAGGACGGAAACGCCAAGAAGGCTCGCACCACCGCAAGAAGTGCCAAGAGAAAGTTAGAGAGTGTGGTCGAGGAAACCGAAACTCTCGCTGGAAAGATGAAAGCGGTGGAGACCAAGGTCGCTCAATACGCGACGAAACTCGCCGAGGTGAAGGCGCTGGGAGGCGAGACCTCCGGTTCGGATATGGAGGGAGCGGTACGATCGTACGAGAAGGCGATGAGTTACATCGAGAGTGGCAAGGCCAGCAGTGCCGGGAAGTACCTCGGGTATGCCATCTCTGACCTCGACCGTGTCATCGAACAGTTCAATGCGAACGCCAAGAACAAGACCTCCGCCGATGCCGAGAAGACACTGATGGCCGAGAAGCGTCAACTGGCCATCGATGCCGGCGCCGAGGAGAAGGCTCTCAGAGATCTGGAATATGCACGCGATCGTGAACGTCTCGGAGATCAGGCCTATGAGAGCAGTGATTTCGACTCTGCCATCCGCCACTTCCGCGATGCCAAGACCGGATATGTCGGAGCGCTGGAGACCGCTCGTCGTGAAGACTCCGCGATCGCCATCGGCACCAACAACGGTGCTCCCGATGGTGGCAATGGCGGTCAGGATGGCGAAGTTCCAGGGGTGGATCAGATCGATATTCCCGACATCGGTACCGGGGGCGACCTCGACCTCTCGACCGACCTGGCGAGCCTCTTCTCTGGTGCCGCCGAGTACGACTCGGCCAAGGGATCGCTCCGTCTCAATTGGGCCGATGGCTCCGAATTGCAACATGACATGACACGGCTTCTGGGCGACCCTTCCCATACGCACTTCGAAGGAGATGAAGGAGTGGGTCAGGGCCAGGATGGTGCATACGTACTGGCGGGGAACACCACCGGCTACTGGACCGTCAACGCTTCCTTCAAGGATGGAGTCCGGATACGGGCCAAGGTCCTGTTCCAGTTGCTGATCGACAAGCCCAACTTCGAGATCCTACTGATGTCCGATGGAGCCCAGGATTTCTACGCCGCCTCCTACGGCGCTCACGCCAAGATCTACAAGAATGGCCTTCCTGTCGGCAACATGAGCAGTCCCCTTGCCGCTTACAAGAAGAGCCCGAAGGACTGGGTACAGAAGCGTGAGCCCTACGAGTTCGAGTTCATCTACTACAAGCGTGGCGACGACAAGGGAGTCCTCGAGGCCAAGATCAACGGCGAGACTACGGTCAAATTGAAAACCGATCGCTACCGCAAGGGGTTCCCCGGATTCCGCTGGACCGATACCAAGTTCATCATCCAGGAACTGGAGATCTCGGGAATCGTCGATGAGGAGTGGGCCAAGTCGGAACTGAAGAAAGTCGCGGATGGAACCCGTGGAGAGTCCACGGAAGACGATTTCGACTTCTAGAATCCAGGCCCCTCGAAGAGAGCTCAACCGATGAAGAAGACGGTACTGAATGCGGCGCATCAGCGCCATGGTGCACGACTGGTCGAGTTTGGTGGCTTCGAGATGCCAGTCTGGTACTCCGGTCTGACCGAAGAGCATCATGCCGTTCGCCAGCGTGCCGGCGTGTTCGACCTGTGCCATATGGGACGATTCGAGATCGTCGGAGATGATCCCGTGGCAGCGCTCGATCGCGTCGTCACCCAGGATGTCTCTCGAATGAAAAAGGGCCAGGTTCGTTACTCGTTGGTCTGTAACGATGAAGGTGGAGTGCTCGACGACATCTTGATCTATCGCCTGCCCGATCGACTATGGCTGGTCGTCAATGCCGGGAATCGCCAGAAATTGCTGCACTGGTTTGGCGAACGCTTGGTCGGTGCCAAGGTGATCGATCACAGCGAAGATCTGGCGATGGTCGCCTTGCAAGGACCTCTTGCCTGCTCACTGCTGGCTCCACACATCGATCGAGCCCACCACCGTGCCGTGGCAGATCTCGGTTATTACCGCATCTCCCGTGCTCAGGTGAAACTGACCGGAACCCCCATCGATGGGTGGATCTCGCGCACCGGCTACACCGGGGAGGATGGCTTCGAGCTATACATCCCCTCTGGCTCGGCGGAGTCGGTGTTTGATGCCCTGTTACAACTCTCCGATGAAGTGATCCCTTGTGGACTCGGTTGCCGTGACACCCTGAGACTGGAGGCGGGAATGCCGCTTTACGGTCACGAACTGTCGGAGCAGCAGGACCCGATCGGAGCAGGACTCTCCTTCGGTGTCGCCCTCGACAAGGAGGGCGGGTTCATCGGTGAGCCAGCGCTGCGTGAAGTGGTCGCCCACGGCCCCAGCCGACAGTTGCGTGGATTCGTGGTCGAGGGCAAACGACCGGCGCGTCAGGGCGCAGTGATCCTGCACGATTCGCAACCGGTCGGAGTGGTGACCAGTGGATCGCCGTCGCCGACCCTCGGAGTGCCGATCGCCTGTGGATATGTCGATTCCAGCGTCAGCGAGGAAGCGCCGCTGGAAGTCGATCTAAGGGGTAAATCCGCCCCTCTGAGCCCTCATCCCTTGCCTTTCTACCGCCGAACCACTGAAACTGCCCACGGCTAGTGATAGAAGCCTGCCACTTCCCTCTTGCAACGAGGCACTGTCTCGATCATATTTCGCCGCGGAAGCACCGATCTATCGACGCACTCGATCCACCAGGTGGAAGGCGTCGAGAGCCCCAGAAGGAGTCCTGAAACCATGTCGAATGTCCCCACCGATCGCCAGTATCTTTCCTCTCATGAATGGGCCCAGCAAGTCGAGGGTGTAGTGGTGGTCGGAATCTCCGAGCATGCCGCCGAGGAACTGGGAGAACTGGTCTTCATCGAACTCCCTGCCAAAGGGGATGAAGTGACCTTCGAGACTCAATTTGGTGAGATCGAATCGGTCAAAGCGGTCAGTGGCCTCAACTCTCCGGTCACCGGCAAGGTGGTCGCGGTCAATCAGGAGTTGGTCGATAGTCAGGCCGCCATCAGTGACTCCCCCTTCGAAGACGGGTGGCTGATCAAGGTCGAGCCCGCCGTGGACTCGGGACTCGACCTCTTGCTCGATCACAAGAGCTACCAGGCACAACTGGACGGTTCCTGATTCCAGTGCAGGAATCGACTCCGCTGCAAACTGCCCGTCGCAGCGAAAGTTCATTTCATCTGGTCGTGCCCGGCCCCCTGTCGGCAGCGGAAAACATGGCCCTCGATGATCTGTTACTCGATCAACCGGGCTGGTTCCTCCGCTTGACTCGCTGGCGCCAGTCGGTGGTGACCCTCGGTCGCTTCCAGCCGTGGCCAGAGTCCTCTTCCGACGAGCGATCCGCATTTCCCCCGATCCATCCCGCTGGGGAAGTGGAGCCACCTCCCGACACCCTCGCTGCGGTGCGTAGAGCGACCGGAGGAGGTGCCATCCTCCACGGTCAAGACTTGACCATCGCCATCGCTGGCGATTGTCCTTCCCCGGTCTTCCCCCACCGCAGACCGACTGCAGTCGCCCACCGCATCTCCTTGCTGCTCGCTCGCCTGTTCGAAGGACATGCCTCCAGTCGTGGCGGAGAGGTGCACGAGGCGTCGATGCAGCACATCACCGATTGCTTCCTGCGGAGCTCACCCAGCGATGTAGTGGTCGAGGGGCCCGAGGGATCGATCAAGGCGGGAGGAATCGCTCTCGCCTTTCGACAGGGCCGGGTGCTGATCGAAGCAAGCCTTCGTCGCGACCTGCTCGATGCACAGCCGGAAAACGATCTCCAACAGTTACATCGCCTCGGTCTTTTCCTCGGATTGAAGGTGGGATCGAGCAGCGTAGGGGATCTACCCTTGCAATGGCAAGGCCCACTCGCTCGCCGGGTCGAGCAACGCTTCGGTAATCCGCACTGGAATCACGGTTAGAGGTCGGACGCTCCATCTGCGCTGCGAACTTGCCACCAGTCCCGGAGCGATTCCACATCTCGAACAATCTGTCGACGCAGCGCATCGAGCGATTCGAAGCGCCGCTCCCCCCGAAGCCGCCGATGCAATTCAACGGTGATGATCTGTCCGTAGAGATCTCCCTCGAAGCCATCGAGGTGAGCCTCGAGTCGATCGAGTTGCGGATCAAAGGGGGTACCCTCCGGCGCTTCCGGGGTCCCGAAGGTTGGACGCCGCCCGATGTTGATCGCTGCCGGCCAACGGTTCGATTCGTTCTCTCTCGCAGCCACCTCACCGGAGCGCTTCGCTGAGCCGAGAATCGCTGAGCCGAGAATTACTGAGCCGAGATAGACCCCCACCGGTGGCACCAGAACCGGTCCGGGGTCGAGGTTGGCGGTGGGAAAGCCGATGGAAGCGCCGCGCTGATCTCCCACGATCACCTCACCTCGAAGGGAGAAGGGTCTCCCCAGCAGCCGCTGCGCACGTGTCAGATCCCCCTCCTGGAGGGTTGAACGCACTACCGAGGAACTGACCGCTTCCCCCTCCATCATCAGGGGCGGGGAAAGTCGAACCTCGAGGGGAAGATCTGGAATTTGTTGAAGGTACTGCGCGGTCCCCTTCGCCCCCTGGCCAAATGCCGAGTCGAAACCCATCAGCAGATGCTGGGTGGCGAGAGCCCCCACCAGCACCTCGCGAATGAACTGTTCTGGACTGATACGAGAGAATTGCTCGTCAAAGGGCAAGACCAGAACGGTGTCGATCCCCATCGCTTCGAGTAATTCGAGTCTGCGTTCCAGGGGAGTGAGCACTGCCGGCGCACTGCCCAGCACCACCAGCTTCGGATGAGTGGAGAAGGTAATCACCGTCGAGGTTCCCGAGAGTTCTTCACTCCATCGCAACAGATCATTCATCAGCGAGGCATGACCACGATGAAAGCCATCGAAGAAGCCGATGGTGCACACTGGACGCCGAGGTGGATCATCGGACAATTCCTGGAGACCGCGATGGATCTTCAAGTGCGCCCCTTCTGCTCATCCCACTGCGATTTCAATTCCCGAAGGTCGGACCGAATTGCGATGCGCTGCAGGGTCGAGACTCTCGCAGTGATCAGGATGCCATCGATGTGATCATTCTCATGCTGGATGCAACGGGCCAGCAGATCGTCGGTCTCGAGTTCAAACGGCTCGCCATCGAATCCCAGTGCCTGGACCCGTATCGACCGGGCTCGTTCCACATCGAGGCGGATTCCTGGCAGGCTGAGACACCCCTCCTCCTCCACCTCGCGCGGATCCGCCAGCGGAACGACCTGTGGATCGATGAACACTCGCTCGGCGTCGGTGGTCGATCGATCGGGGTCGACATTGGCAACGAACACTCGTGCATTCCAGCCCACCTGCGGTGCCGCTAATCCGATCCCCTGGTGCTCGTACATCAGTTCGAACATCCGCTGGATGCAGGCCTGGGCCGCCGGACCCGGGGCTCCCAGAGGACGACATCGCTGAGCCAGAACCGGATCCGGGTAATATCGCAGCTGAAGGTCACCGGCATCGGGGATCTCGGGGGCTGGATCGGGTGAGAAGCGAATAGGTGTCGTCAAGGGCCCTCCCTGGCCATCGAGGTCTAGATTGAACGAGCTCGCCGTGGCGGATCCTAGCAGTCAGGCACGATCCGGGCCAGAGCCCCAAGTGCAAATCCAGTCCGGAGATGTTGACCATACTGGACCTCCCGGGTACCCTCCGGGGTTTCCGGGAACAACCTCCAGGGGCCGTGACCGGGAATACTGTGGAGACTGTAACGTCACTTCGGATTCATCCTGAACCATCCTCGACTCTAGCGGAGTCTCCTGGCTGGTCCCCGATGCTTCGAAGTCGTCAGACCTCTCAATTTTTGATCTAGCAATCTTCATTCCGGATCTAAGTATTCGGATCGATGAATCTACGGAGATGAGCGACATGGCAGCAGCAGACAACTTCTTCTCGAAGGCTGATCAGGCACTCAAGAAGCGGAACTATGACTACGCCATCGAACTGTACCAGCAAGGCCTGCAGATCGACCCCGACCGGGTCGAGGAGCGTCAGCGCCTTCGCCAGGCACAGATTCGCCGCATCCATGACAAGGGAGGCAACACTGTAGGTGGTGCCGGGGCGATCTTCAAGAATGGTGGCCTACTACTCGGCATCAAGAAACTCGGCCTTCAGAAGAAGTACGAGGAACAGATCATCGAACTGGAGAAGTTCCTCTGTGTCGCTCCTCAGTCTGCCAGCCAGTTGTTCCAACTCGCCGAGGCGTTCCTCAATACCGATCGCATCTCCAGTGCCCGACAGGCCTACACCGAAGTGACGGAATCGGATAGCAGCAACGCCGAAGCATGGAAGGCGCTGGGTCGCATTTACGAGCAACAGAAGGACCTCGATGAGGCGATCAGTTGCTGGGAGCGCGTTCGCGCTGCAGCGCCACAAGATGCCGAGGCGGGCAAGGCGATTCGCAACCTCTCTGCTGCACAGATGTTGTTCAAGGCCGAGGAGCGCAAGAAGGAGGGAGACGGATCCTTCCGCAGCATGCTCAAGAGTGAAGAAGATTCCGCCAAGTTGGAGGCCGCATCTTCGATCATCCGGACCGCAGAAGACGCTCGCAGTGCCATCGATATCGCGCGGGATAAGGCCGAGGCGGATCCCGAGAATTCAAGGCTATGGCGCGACCTGGGTGACATGCAGGTGAAAGCACGAAGCTTTGACGATGCGCGTACTTCCTACGAGAAGGCGCTCGAGGTCAATTCGCAGGACATGTATGCCGCCGACAAGCTCGGCTCCTTGACGGAGGCGATTTTCGTCGACCGGATCGAGAAACTGCGTCAGAAGTCGGAAGCGGGCGATGAGCAGGCTCGGACCGAGATGGAGCAGGCCATGGCGGATCAGAAGAATTTCATGATGGAAGACTACGCCCGCCGTGTCGCCGACCACCCGACAGACTTCGGGTTGAAATACAAATACGGAGAATTACTGCTGGAAGCCCAGCGCTGGGACGAGGCGATTGGGCAGTTCCAGAACTCCCGCAAGGACCCTAAATTTGTCACTGGATCGACCTACATGATCGGAAAGGCCTTTTTCAACAAGGATCTGCACGATCTCGCCATCAAGGAATATAGCGCCGCAATGGCACAGATCAGTGAAAGTGACAGCGACGCTGCCAAGTCGGTACGGTATGATCTGGCCCTGGCGCACATGAAAAAAGGAGAGAAAGATCAAGCTCTCCACTACCTGGAAGAAATCATGTCGGTAGACATCTCTTTCCGTGATGTCTCTCAACTGGTGACAGAAATCCGCAGCGCTCTGTAGAGCGACTGCAGAAAAGAAGAGGAAAATGCCAAATAACAAGTCGACCGAAAAAAGACTGCGTCAAGACGTCAAGCGCAATCTCCGTAACCGGATGAAGAAGTCCGAGATTCGCACCATGACCAAAAGCGTGTTGGTTGCGATCGAGGCGGGCGAATCCGACAAGGCCGTGCAGATGGCGAAAGAGATCCAGTCGAAACTGGATCGCGCCGCCAAGTCAGGCACCATGCACATCAACACGGTGGGACGCCGCAAGGCTGTGATCCATCGCCACCTTGCCAAACTGAGCGGTTCCGCCTAGCCAAACTGAGCGGTTCCGCCTAGCCAAACTGAGCGGTTCCGCCTAGACTCCTCCGCAAGATCTTTGCGGCCAGGTAGCTCAGTTGGTAGAGCACTGCACTGAAAATGCAGGTGTCCGCGGTTCGAATCCGCGCCTGGCCACATTCAGAACCACTACCCCACCTGGTCTCATGACCTGGTGGGGTTTTTTTCAATCGACTTCGCACCTTTTCACCGCTCTGAAAATGCAGTGGTCGGTGGTTCACTGCGCCCCCGACCACCACTGAACCCGCAACGACCCCCTGTCACTCCCGTGGCGGGGGGAGCATTTCCATCTCGGGTAGGACTGTTCCACTGAAACACGGCGGGCACCGCTGACCCGTGAGTCAGAGATGCCAGCCGTGCTACGAGAGGCGTTCCACCAGTTGCGAGATCACTTCGCCCGTGAGGACGACTAGAAAACTGGATCGTTACTGGATCTCGCCTTGTTTTGGGTTTTCTTCCGGGTCTTAGGGCCGCTAAATAAGGTCCCATTTGCACACGATTCTTGTATCCCGCCCGCTACATCTTCCATCTCCTCGTCGGAGACCTTCTCTCGATCCTTGTCGTCGTGCTTCTTGTCGTCGGTCATGTCAGACCCCTTTCGTCGGTTGGTGTTGAACCCGGTATCCGGTTCCAAAGCCGCAACGGACAGAAGCATATTTGACTACTGCCGTCCCTGCCCGTACTGCACGATCCTCACTACACGAACTTCACTACACGAACTTCACTGCACGAACTTCACTGCACGAACTTCACTGCACGATCCTCACTGCACGATACGAAACTGGCCCCTGTTCTGGCGTGCGATGTCGGTGAAGAGGTCGATTCCCTTCTGCCAGGAGCCGATGAAAACGGTGTCGATGCGGTGGCGATCCCAGTTGCCATGATGGATATCCTGCTCCACAAGTTTCGAGTCCGACTGTCCCTGGCAGTATTGAGCACCATCTCCGATCAGGATCAATCTCCTCGAATCGATGTCCAGCGTCGATGTGCGCAAGATTTCCAGTCCCGCAACCACTCCGGTCGAGATGCAGGTGGTACCCCCGGGGACCAGTTGGCCGAGGAACTCTTTTGCCGAAATACAGGCATTGGGCCCAGCAGCGATCATCTCGGGATTGCAGATCTCGATCCGGTCGGAGAAGGCCAGCAGGCCCAGTTCCGCATCGGAGGACAGATCCTCGATGGCCAGCACCAGTTCGTGCAACAAGTCATTCCACTTGTCACCATCGGCTCGACCCATCGACCCGCTAAAATCGACCACGAACATGAACGCATCCCCCTCGTAGATGCGACCGTAGAACTGGATCGATTCGGGGATGTCTTCTTCTTCGGTAGGAGCATCGGCTCCACCACCGGAGGGAAGATCGAGGGGGCGTCGTTGCGGACTGTCGGCACCGACCAGAGTCAGTACCAGTGCCAGCAAGACAACACAGGGAAGGAACAGTACCAGCACTCTCATCGTGCCACTCACTCACCAGGCGGACAAATTTCTTTCTCCCGTCGGACCGATACCACAGTTGGATTCACAGCGGGAATCACAGCGGGGTTCATCCGGTCCTCGGTCACTCCATCCCATCAACGGCTTTGCCAACCTGCTGGTTCCCGGCGGTAGAAAGTGCAGCGCGAGCGCAGCGATCCGCAGCCGTTTCGAGATCGACAAGTCAGTGAGGACCCTTCGCCGGTCCATCGTCGGTCTTGTACCAGTGGGAATAGATGCTGGTTCACAGGGTTACTGAACGATCCGCATCTGTCCGCCATTCTCCTGGGCGATGGCGCTGAACAGATCGATTCCAGCGGCGTAGTTCCCGAGGAAGATGGTGTCGATGCGATGCCTGTCCCAATTTCCCATGACGATCTCCGCCACCACCATCTCGGCATCGTTATTGCCGCTGCAAAACTGTCCTCCATCGCCGATCAAGATCAACCTTCGGGAATTGACCTCTTTCGACGAGGTGCGGAGAATTTGCAGTCCAGCATTGACTCCCAGAGAGATACAAGTCGCCCCCATCGGTTGCAGTTCCGAGAGAAAGGTGATGGCCAGCGAACGGGCACTGGGACCGGAGACGACCATCTGATCGTTCCACGGCACGATCGGAGTGGAAAATGCCACAATCCCCAGCTCTGCATTGCTGGATAGGCTTTGAATGGCGGTGACCATCTCTTGGAGCAGGGTGCCCCACTTGCCGCCGGTACTCATCGATCCACTGCGATCGATGACGAACAGGAACGCATCGGCCTCGTAGTGATGACCATAGAAGTGGATGATCTCGGCAATCTCATCTTGGTCCTGCAGCGACTGTCGCGATCCTCCCGACGGAAGGTCGAGAGGACGACGTACCGGAGGCTCTGCACCGAATGCAGTGAAAACCCACAATCCACTGAGTAACACGATCAATTTTTTCATCTTCTTCAGCTCGCCAGGCGGGCGATCTCACCGGGGCGGGCGAGTCACCTGTCAGTGCTCCTTTGACCCTCTTCGGCAATTTCGAGGCCACTCTGAAGAGCAATCGATGGATACACTCAGAATCGGCAATGGCGGTCGCAGGGAGTGATTCGTACGGGTATGCTGTTGCCAAGTTACGAAGATGGAGTCTGGACAGAATCCGATCGCCCCAGAAAGACGCAATGGCCATCGTCTCATTTCGACACACGAGCAGTGCCCTGCTGCTGGGAGCGCTACTGGGTCTGCTGAGCAGTTGGCCACTGACCACGCCGGCGGATCCACCCGTCGCCGTCATCGCCCACCAGGTGATGCAAGTGGTCGAAAGCCGCTACATCGAGGCTGTCGATGGCCCGCAGTGGCTGCTCGACGGACTTGACCAGGCACTCTCCCAACTCGATCGGCACAGTCGTTTCTTCCCGCCCGCGGAGGCGACCCGATTCGAACAGGAAACCGGCGGCATCCTGTTCGGGATCGGCATCATCATGAAGAAGAACGAAAGCGGTGGAGCCTCCATCGAGAAGGTGCTGCCGGAGGGGCCCGCACAACGGGCTGGAATCCTTGCCGGAGATCAGATCGTCTCCATCGAAGGGGACCGTTCCGAGGATTGGGAACTGGCGCAGATCTCGGCACGGATTCGCGGGATTCTCGATACCGAAGTCTCGCTCGGTCTGCGGAGAAACGGCACCGAACTGGAGATCACTGCTCGTCGTGCCGAGGTCCAGATCCCCAGCATCACCGAATCCGCGTTCTTCACTGCCGTGGATCGATCCACCCCCTCGATCGGCCTGATCCGTTTGCAACAGTTCCAGCCAGAGAGTGCATCTCAAATTCAGCAAGCGGTCGAGAAGATGATCGACTCCGGTGCCGAGGGAGTGATCCTCGATCTGCGAAATAACGGCGGAGGCTTGCTTCACGAGGCGGTCAAGATCGTTTCCTTGTTCCTGAAGGAGGGACAGACGGTGGTCTCGACCCGCGGTCGAACGGGCTCGGGTGATCACCAGGTCTTCCAGAACGAGGATGATGGTCCCTTCCTCGAGTTACCGCTGGCGATCCTGATCGACCGTTACAGTGCCAGCGCTTCCGAGATCGTGGCGTCTTCACTTCGAGATCATCAGCGTGCGGTACTGGTCGGAGAGGTCTCCTTCGGCAAGTGGTCCGTACAGGACTTGATCTCCGTCGGCCGTGGCAAGACTCACTCTCTGGTGAAGTTGACCACCCAGTCGTTCCATGCCCCGCAAGGCCTCAGGGTGACCCAGGATGAAAACGGTGACCGGGCAGGAATCCAGCCCGATCTGGAGGTCGAGACCCCATCACAACAGCATCTCCAGTTGAGCAGCCACTGGCGCCAGCGCAGTTTTGATCGGATCGAAAACCCAGCAGAACTTACACGTCTCGCAGATCCCGATGGTTCGCTGGAGATCGACGAAATCGGCAACGGAGATCCGGTCCTCTCGGCGGCGATCCAATTACTTCGAGATGCCCCATCCCGAACAACTCTGCTGAACAACTCGACTCCCGTCTCGCAGAAGACGGAAAGTCCGGCCGCTGAGGAGACGCCACGATGAAGGTCCTGGCGATCGAAACTACCTGTGATGAAACCGCCGCTGCAGTGGTCGAGCGAGGCCCGGTGGTCCTCTCCGACGTGGTGTATTCTCAGATCGAGGAGCATGCACCCTTCGGTGGTGTGGTGCCGGAGATTGCCAGCCGAAGTCATGTCGAGCAGTTGACCGCGGTGATCGAGGAGGCGCTGACCCGCGCTCAATTGCACCCCTGCGATCTCGACGCCATCGCGGTCGCCCATCGACCCGGTCTGATCGGCGCCCTGATGATCGGGGTGACCACCGCCAAGGCTCTGGCCTGGTCGTGGGACCTCCCCATCATCGGCGTACACCACCTGCAGGCGCACCTTGAAGCGGCGGCGCTGGCGGGAGAAGAGATCTCCACACCGTACCTGGGTGTGGTGATTTCCGGAGGCCACACCGATATGCACCGCGTCGAAGAAGCGGGCCGCTCGAGGTGGCTCGGTGGCACTCGCGACGATGCCCTCGGTGAGGCCTTTGACAAGGTCGCCGCGGTGCTGGGACTGGGTTATCCAGGGGGTCCCGCGGTCGAACGTGCTGCCCTTCAGGGAAACCCGAAGGCGCTCCGATTGCCACGAACCTTGCTCGCTAAGGACTCGCTCGACTTCTCCTTTTCCGGCATCAAAACTGCAGTGCTGTATCGCTGGCGCGGCCCCAATGCGACATACCCGGGACGAGCTCCCGGAGCTCCAGAGCCGCAAGACATCTGTGCAGCATTCCAGGAGGCGGTCTTCGATGTACTGGCGGAGAAGATCCGACGTGCGTGTACACAAGAGTCGCTTTGCGAAGTGGTGCTCGGTGGCGGAGTCACCGCCAACCAGGCGCTACGGCAAGGATTGGCCCAAAGGCTGGGGAATCAGTTCCGACTGGTCTTTCCCCCCTTGCAGTTTGCCACCGACAACGCTGCAATGATTGGAGCCCTCGCCTTGCGACGGCTCGAGGATGGTCATCGAGACGACCTGGAACTGGTCGCGGAAGCGCAACCATGATGCAACATGACAATCTTGACCTCGATCATGACCGCCAGCAACGATGCGGATTTCCCGAGGTGGTCTACGGCGCGGGCAAGACTCCAGAGGAGATTGTTTCGGCTCTCACTTCCATTGCGGATCGAGCCAATATCGCCCTGGCGACCCGCGTCGATGATCAAGTGGGTGCTGACATCGCCAGTCAGATCGATGGTGCCCAGTGGCACCATCGATGTCGCTGTATCTCCATCGACCGGGAGAATCGTCAGCGGCAGGGTCAGGTCACCATCATCTGCGCCGGATCGAGTGACCTTCCGGTCGCCCAGGAGGCACGTTTGACCGCAGATCTCGCCGGAGCCTGTACCGAAGTGATCCCCGATGCAGGGGTCGCCGGCATCCACCGCATCCTCGCTCACGATAAGAATCTTCGAAGTTCCAATGCTCTGATCGTGGTCGCTGGCATGGAAGGCGCACTTCCTTCGGTGGTGGCGGGCAGGGTCGCCGTACCGGTGATTGCGGTCCCCACCAGCATCGGCTACGGCGCTGCCTTTGGCGGAATTACGGCTCTCCTGGGGATGCTATGCTCCTGCTCGGCGGGTATCTCCGTGGTCAACATCGATAATGGTTTCGGCGCCGGAATCATCGCGGCTCGAATCAATCGTCTCGCCTGCGAGGGAGGCCCTGCCAGTGGTCGGTGAGACCTTCCCCGCCCTGCCTCCTCGTCCGTTCGACGCCAACAAATCGACGATGGGATCGGTGACGGTGGTGGGCGCATCGACAGGTCTCAGTGGTGCCGCATTGCTGGCGGCTCATGCGGCGATTCGTTCCGGCTGTGGTCGAGTGACCGTCGCAGTCCCCGCAACCGTGGCAAATGTCGCCGAGGAGCAAAAACCGCTCGAAGTGATGTGCTGGAGCCCCCACGATGGAGAGTCTTGCTGGACTGCTACTGCCATCGAATCGCTACTGGAATCCCCCCACCCCGATTGCTGGGTCTTCGGCTGCGGTCTCGGCCGCGATCGGAGGAGCACTGCAGCGCTCGCCACCTGGCTCGAGGCCCGATCGAATCCGGCAGTGATCGATGCCGATGGATTGTGGCACCTGGGTGAAGATCCAGCGCTGATCGGCCAACTCGGCCAAGACACCATCTTGACCCCCCATGAGGGAGAACTGAATCGGCTGGCAGAAGTATTCGACCTGAAGGGTTTGCGACGAGAAGATCTCGGCACCACACTGCATCAGAGAAGTGGTTCAGTGGTGGTCGCCAAGGGCCCTGGCACCATCACCGTAGGACCCTCAGGGGTGTTTCCCAACCGCACTGGCAATCCGGGCATGGCCACCGCCGGCAGCGGAGATGTGCTGGCGGGAGTGATCGGAGCGCTGGTCGCGCGGGGGGATCCACCCGAGACTGCGGCCCGTAGAGGTGTCTGGCTCCACGGATACGCAGGCGACCTTGCCGCACGACGACGAGGCCAGGAATCGATGATCGCCGGAGACATCATCGAGATGCTGGGCGAGGCTTTTCAGAAACTGGAGGAGTGCCGATGAAGATGCCGATGGAACAGTGCCAGGTCGATGACTTCGAGGTGATCGAGAATGTTCACCTCGGGGAAGGGTGGTTCCGCCTCGATGTCGAAGCGCCCTCCATCGCATCGACGTCACGAGCGGGCCAGTTCGTCCAGGTCCGTATCGGAGCCACCGACGATCCACTGATCCGGCGTCCCTTCAGCATCTTCGATGTGGGACCGGAGCCGGGACCTGAGGCGACGATGCTGCGCTTGCTGGTGCAAAGAGTCGGTCCCGGAACCACCGCCATGACGCAGTTGTCCGCCGGAGATCGGATTCACCTGATGGGTCCACTCGGACACCCGATGCCACGACCCTCTCTGGGAGAGGACGGCGTCTTGCTACTGATCGGAGGGGGCATCGGTGTCGCCCCACTCTACTTCTATTGTCGCGAGCTGGCCGCAGAGGGATCACCGCTGAAGCATCAGGTGCTACTGGGAGCCCGCAGTTCCTCCCTGCTGATCGGCATCGAAGCCTTCCACAAGATCGGTGTCGAGACTCACGCGGCGACCGACGATGGCAGCAGCGGTTTTCACGGCAATGTCATCGAACTGCTCGAGGAGAAGCTGGAGTCCTTCTCCGATCTTGGCCAGGTCGCCGGCATCGGTTGTGGTCCTCACGGGATGAATCTGGCGCTGCGTGATATCGCCATCGAGCGCGATCTGGAATTCTCCATCTCCCTCGAGAATTACATGCCGTGCGGATTTGGAGCCTGTTTTGGCTGCGTCATCGAGGGTCCCGCCGATCAGCCACTGCGCTATCGCAGGGTCTGCGTCGAGGGTCCCTGCTTTCCGGTGCGGGAGTTGCCAGAGAAGTTCTAGCCGTACACTTCCGTTACGGCTACTCGACTCCCCCCCCTCGGGTGCTCCACCCGAGAGCCGCAGACTCTGCAGAATCCTCCCCCGATGCCGCCAGAAGCGTATCTATTGGTGACGGAGTCGCATTTCGCCGGGGCGATGGAGATTCTCGGCCCGCTCCCGATGCTAATACTGGCTGCTTTCTGGCCACAATATTCGGGTCAGCCGTTCTTCTGGAAGTCAGTCCCTCGATTGGCTATGGTGTCTCCGGCAAGGAACGGCATTTGTCCCGGTGTGAGTCGGAAGAGATCTGCTGAATTGTGCCTTTGACTTGTTGCCATGATCGGCTGCTGAAGCATCGAATGCTGTGTCGATGGTATGTCGATGGTATGTCGATGGTGTGTCGATGG
>CAVOEM010000041.1:0-16674 GCA_963694575.1 Planctomycetes bacterium UBA1146
GTTCGAAACTGCGGAGTCGTCTGTTTCTGCAGCGCTGTTCGCATCTGCAGAGTTGTTGGCTTCTTCACGGGCCGATTCTTCAGCCGCCTCCTCGGCGGAGGCAGGATCGGGAGGATCCTGAGCCAGCAGGGCACCCGGAAGTGCAATGCTGAGGGAGATGAACAGGACCAGGAGGGCCACTGGGGCCATCGAGGAGGAAAAGATCAGGGTCTCTTGGATGGAGACTTTTGAATTGTGGGCCATTGTGACACACCCTTCCGTCGTCGGGTTCATGGCTGCTCCTTCTTCCTTTAGATCGGCTGGATCGAGGATTCTCTTTCGGGGAGATCCCGGATTCTCTTGGCGGGATGGTTCCAACAAGAGGCCTCGGCGTTGACCTCTCGGTTCCTCAATCCACGAGGAAACACGGGTCTGACCATCATTACGCAAATGAAATGCCCGTCCATGCCAACCGGGCAAGTTCCACAACTTTATTTTCTAAAGGGAGTTACGGATATTCCGGTAACCATCAAAGGGATGCGTTTGACTGATCCGGGGTAAAGAGTGTAGGGAAATCGAACAGAAAAATCGGTGGGAGGCGGTCTCTCAGGAAGGGCGATCCAGTTCATCGAGGAGTTTCTCGACCGCCGGCCAGAGGTGTTTGGGGACCTGTATCATCAGGCTATTGGAGGCCCGATGCGTGACCACGTGAATCGGCAGTCCGCCACGCTCTTTCCAGGCTCGATCCAACTCGAGGGCGAGCTCCCCGGCGCGGCCAAAGCGAGTGGCCCAATTGCGAAGCACCGGCCGGTGGGTTCCCGCCACCGGTGGGCAGTCCGCTGCCGAGAGCAACTTCAGGTACTGTTCGAGACGGCGCGGAGAGGTACAGGAGATGACGACCGAGCCGGTTCTTGGATCGGGCACAAAACGGCTGTAACGGTCGAGGGGACCGATCTCCTGCTCCCTCTTGTGTGCGTCTTCGCGTAGCAATTGGCAGATCGGTTCCGGATCCAGATGCTGCAGTGCGATCACCCGGATCTGGTAGCGCGCTAGCGGCGGCTCGCTGTCGGGATCGGTGGTGGCCCAGTGGGGACCTCGCACCAATCCCTTGCGAATCGGCTTCAACTCGATCCCTTTCGACTTCAACTGCGCTCTCAGAATCAAAGCGCTGGAAGAGGAGGAGAGGTTCAGCGGTCGCAGCAGTGGGATCGATCGGTGGCCGAGGATTGAACTCTCCATGATGACCGACTGATCGGTGGCCAGGCTCCAGCCCTGCAGAAGCAAGCCCGCTGGAATCTGACCGGCGGGAATTACCGATTGATTCGATTGTGGCAAGGGCACCAGCAATCCAATCCAGCAGGAGAGCAGCAGGGGAATCATGAGGTGCTCTCCCTCGGCTCCAGTTGCAGGTTGCGAATCCGGGAGTAGAGCGTGGAGCGCTCGATTCCAAGGATCTCGGCGGCGCGCTTCTTGTTCCAGTTCACGTGATCGAGCACCCGGGAGATGTGATCTTTCTCCAGTTCCTTCAAGGAGATCGGTTGCCACTGAGCGGTGGAGTCTGCTCCTGGTTTCCGCGAAGCGGTGTGATCTAGCCGAAGATCATCGACCTCCAGCAAGGTCGCTGGAGACAGAATCACGGCGCTTTCGATGACATTCCTCAGCTGGCGGACATTTCCAGGCCAAGAGTGCATTCGCAATGCAGTCATGGCATCTGGAGAGAGTTGCTTGCGCTGGGGACTTCTCCCGCAGCAGAGATCAAGAAAGTGTTCCGCGAGCAAGTCGATGTCACTGGGTCGATCTCGCAGCGGCGGTACCACCACCTCGAGCACCGCGAGCCGGTAGTAGAGGTCTTCTCTGAAGCGCCCCTGTGCCACCTCTTCTTGTAGATCTCGGTGGGTGGCGGCGACGATCCTCACATCGACTTCGATGGAGTTGTTGCCCCCGACCCTCTCCAGCCTCTTCTCCTCGAGTAACCTGAGCATCTTGGACTGGGCAGAGGTCGGCAACTCACCGATCTCATCGAGGAAGACCGTTCCTCCCGATCCCGCCTCGAACTTGCCGGGCTTCTGCCGGTCGGCACCGGTGAAGGCACCTTTCTCGTGGCCGAACAGTTCACTCTCGACCAGGTTCTCTGGAATGGCTGCACAGTTCATGGCTATGAAGGGAGCCGCCGCCCGACTTCCTTGGTAGTGAATCGCCCTGGCGACCAGTTCCTTCCCGGTGCCGGTTTCTCCCCGGATCAGCACGGTCCCCTCCGTAGGAGCTGTTTTCCGGATGAAGTTACGAACCTGATCGATCTGAGATGAACTACCGATGATGGGCATCGAGTCGATCACCGTTCGAACCAGTTCTTCACGATCGGTAGATAGTTCGATCAGATCTTTTCCGACCGAGAAGCTGGCCCCGATGATGCCTGCAGCGACTCCCGCGCCCCACAGTTCTTCATTCCCGAAGGGCCGTTGGTCTCCATCCAGGCGATCGAGGTAGAGGATCCCACCGATGCCATCGTGGACCAGGATCGGAGCAGCGATCACCGATCGAATCTCATCGCCGACGACGCTACGGCGGTCTGCGAAGCGCAGATCTTCGGTGGTATCCCGCGAAATCACGGCTCGCCGCGATTGCATCACTTCGCTATGAATCGTGTGACTCAGTACGAATCCATGCATGGGGGTTCCGCCGCGAGACCATGCAGAGCGGCAGAGCCAGCCATCTTCTTCACTGATCAAGATGGCACCCCGGTCCGCATCGATCCCTTCAACCAGCAACCGCAGACCTTTTTCAAGGCGCGCCGAGTTCTCCTCGGCTGAGCGGCCAAGCAGTGGAGCACAGGAGTGCAGCGCCCCGAGCACCTGGCCAGATCGCTTTCCGTCCAGATCTTCGGGAGCCACCTCGATTCGATGAACCACCTGGGTTCTGGAAACCGATTCCGATGCCGTCGAGATCGCTGCTTCAAGTCGAATCTCACAGTCTCCGATGGCGAGCAAGTCGCCCGGTGCCAGTTCCGATTCTCGAATCGGATCATTGTTGAGATAAGTGCCGTTGGATGACTCCAGGTCGACCACATACCAGCGCTGACCCCTGCAGCTCAAGCGGGCGTGAAATCGGCTCGCCGCCCCATCGTCGATGGTCACATCCGCTGCCGGATCACGGCCGATGATGAGTCCGCCTTCTTTGGCCTGTTCGGTCGAGATTTCAATCACCTGAAAGGCGCCGGCAGAGGTACAGATGTGGAGGCTAGTGCTCAAGGTCCCCCCCCCTGATTCCAACTTCTCAGGATGCGGTCGCGGTCGAGGAGGCCAAGGATTTCCACCTGGCCGATGCGAGTGTTCCAGCGCGCCAGGTCTCCTTCACAGCGAATCGCCGGAGCCCCTCGTGGAATTGCATCGACGGGCAGAGTGAAGGTCACAGTGGAGACGAGATTCGCGGGGTCCTCCTGGCGCGAAATCTGGAGGCGGAACCGGGCACGCTTCGGATCGTCGGAGGGTCTTCGTTCCAGGGTGATGGAATGGTCGATTCCTTCCTGGATGAATGCCAGTTGCGACTGTAGTTCCACCTCGATCGCCACCGGAACCCCGCCCCGAAGTGCCTCGATGCGTGGAGCGATTCTGCGACCTACCGCCAGGCCTATCCGTAGCCGATCCCCGGGTCGTTCCGGATCTTGACCGGTTCTCAACTCAAGATCGGGAGTCCCGAGACAACGCAATCCATCGATGCGCCATCTGCGTAATTCCTTGAGGTAGGGGAAGGAAATGGCGCGCGGATCGTTGGCCCACAGCAATGATCCGTCGCGGACCACCGGCGCAATCTGGACATGTCCTCCCGCGGGCTCGGGGAGGGCTGGGTATCTGAAAAATCGTTCGATCCGATCTCCGTTTTCTCCGAAATCGTAGGAGAGAAGTTCGTAGGGAGATGAACTGGAGAGAATCCCTCGCAGAGTGCCATCGACCTGGATGCCTGTTTCTACCGCTCTACCGGGCCAAAAAGTCCCCAGAAGGATGGCGCAGAGAATCAGCGTCACTGCCAGCGAGAGTTGTAGGACGGAGAGTCGAGTTTTGACGGGAGGATCAATCTTCAGCTGCAACTGTTCCAGTTCAGAAAGTAATGCCCCATGGTCGTGTGGTCGATCCTCCGGACGCTTCTCCAGCATCCGAAGGACCAGCAGTGCCAGTTCAGGATGGATGCCTGAGCGAAGAGCGGCTGGAAACCTGGCTGGCTCGTTGACCTGGGCGACCATCAAGTCAACCCGAGAGTCTCTTTCGAAGGGAGGCTTACCCGTGAGCAGGTGAAACAGCGTTGCGCCGAGACTATAGATATCGGAGCGTTCGTCGAGAGCCCAGCCCTGGATCTGTTCGGGGGATCCATACTGAGGAGTGCAAAGAAACTCTGGATCGTCCTGAGGATTCTCGCCGAGGTTTCCCGCCAGTCCGAAGTCCACCAGTTTGACGACTCCACGAGAGTCCTGCAGCAAGTTCGATGGCTTCACATCTCGATGGATGATGCCGCTTCTGACTGCAGCGCGAAGTGCTCGTGCGGCAGAGATGGCGACGCGAATCGTTTTTGCAGATGACATGGGACCGTGTTTCTCGACCTGGATCTCGAAACTGGGCCCCTCGAGAAACTCCATCACCAGGTAGGGAGGATCTTCATCCTCGTGGATGGCATGAATCTGACCGATGTTCGGGTGACTGACGGCAGCGATCGCGCGCGCCTCGGTGAGAAACCTCTCACGAATGTCGACGCTCTCCTGCAAGCGAGGGTGGATCCTCTTGATGGCAACGGTTCTCTGTAACCGTGGATCACGGGCACGGTAGACCACTCCCATTCCGCCTTCGCCGATTTTTTCTTCGATGGAGAAGGAGCCGATCTGGTCGAGGCGAGGAGTTTTCAATGGCCGTGTCTCATCGTGTGAACTTCCCGCGTCGGTGGTGTCGCCGGGGGAGAGCCTTCGACTGGGAAGCAAGTGAGACCCCTTTCCTGAGAGAAGCGGTCGGGACTTCTCGCCTGAGCACGTGGCCATGCTATCCTGCGGTCCCGACAGGGTGACGGGACTCTGGCCGGAAGCACAGGAAATAGTCTCTTCATGTCCGCTACTTTCGAAAAAAAACTGTCTGCTGCTGCGGGAGGGGACTTCCGCTCATTGCTGACTGCCGCATTTCATGCCGCAGGAAAGCACAGTGGCGAGGTCGAGGTGATTCGACTGACAGACGAGGATTTACAAATCTTCGTCACCTCTGCGGATGAAACTGCGGGACAACGGCTGCTCGGCGCTCTGATTGCACTTGGATTCGAGGATCCGCAGGAACTTCCGGTCCAGTGGCAGAAAGCCAGTGCCGCTGGAGTCGCCCCGGAAGGGTTCTACAGCACCACTCACCACCAGACCGAGGTTCTCGACCAAGAGGTCTGGCAAGTCCTCCCTCAGCAGCGAATGGATGGCTGCATCACTCGTCGGGATGGAGCCCTTGCCTGCACCAAGTTGCGAGATGTGCAGGTCGGAGATGAAGTGGTGATCGGGATGGACGGTGTGCGGTTGCTCGCCGAAAGCGCGACGGAGACTCGCCCTGCATTTGCCTTCATGTCCAACGATGTTTCCTCCGAGAGGCGCGCCGAGGTGCAGATCCGGGCGGTGGTAGATCTAGCCAGAGCCGCTCGGAAATCGGGTAAGAAGATCGTATGGGTGCCGGGACCCGTGGTCGTTCATACCGGCGCCGCCAACGATCTGGCTCAACTGACTACAGCGGGTTGGGTCGATGCAGTACTGAGTGGAAATGCACTGGCAGTTCACGATATCGAAACACAATTGTACGGCACCAGCCTCGGTGTATCAGTCTCCGATGGAAGCGTGGTCGAGCATGGCCATTCTCACCACATGAGAGCCATCAACCGGATCCGAGAGCAGGGTTCCATCGAGGCAGCCGTCGCATCCGGGATCCTCAAAGATGGTTTGATGCATGCCCTGGTCGAGCGGCAGGTTCCATTCGTACTGGCCGGGTCGATCCGAGATGACGGTCCCTTGCCGGAGACGGTGATGGATCTCATCGAAGCGCAGGATCGTTATGCGTCCCAGTTACAGGATGCGGGACTGGTCATCATCCTGGCCTCGATGCTCCATGGAATCGGAGTCGGCAACATGTTGCCGGGGAATGTGCCGTTGGTGTGTGTCGATATCCATCCGGCGGTGGCCACCAAGCTGGCCGATCGAGGATCGGCACAGGCGCTGGGGATCGTGACCGATGTGGGTCTCTTCGTCCGTACCCTGCGTGAGCAACTGGTCCGCTAGAGAGCCGTGCCGGAGCTGGGCTTCCGCTCCTCCGGGATCTCTTTCGAGGTCTGCTCCGGTTTCAGAATTTTTGGCTTCACCACCTTCGGTAGCGGACTCTCCGGTGCACGAAAGGCGAGAATCGTCATCGCGGTCCCGTAGGAAGAGCTGCGTGGGAAGACTCGATCATTCCACGAACCAGATTCACCCCTCACCTGCCACAATCGAGCGAGGATTCGCTGACGTAGTGGCTCTCGATCTTCTTCCGGCAGAGCCTGCAATGCCCTGGCAGCGTGGGTGTGGGCATAGAAGAAGTAGTAGGGAGCGATGTAGTACGGTGGATTGTGAGTGCCAGTTTGAGCGCGACGCTTTTCTAGCCATTCCCAGTGTTCAAGGAATGCGTCGACTGCGGATCGGACTCTCTTTGCATCGGCACGGCCGGCCAACCACAGCGCAGTTTCACTCACTGCCATCCGCGCGCAGGCACCCTGAACCGCCTCGAAGCCCTCTCCTGTGACCCTGGCAGGATTGGTGGAGTACTGAAAGGCGCCACTCTCCAGCCGAGCGGCTTCGAGTGTATCGAGGGCACGATCGATCACAGTAAGGTCAAACTTGTATCCTCGATCTCTGGCTCTCATCAGTGCCATCACTGCTGGTGCTGTCATGAAGGGGGAAGCGGGACTCGATGCTCCCGCCCGGCGCCGACGGGAGTAATTCCAACCACCGCCGGGGATCTCATTCTCGATCAGCGTGGCGATCAGCTTCTCCACCAGCTCATGAGATGGTTTCTTCAGTTTTCCCGGGACTACCTCGAGTTCTTGCATCCGGAGAATCGTCTCCAGGCTTTCGATGTGCCCCCAGTCGCGAACATCGTAGCCACCGCTGAAGCCGCTACCCATCCGCGGTGCGCGCGTGGATTCCTGAAGCAGGAAAGAGAGTCCTCGCATCACGGAGTGGGCTCTTTGCGAATCCTTTTTCAGACCAGGAACTTCGATCAAGGAGCGCATCACGATGGCGGTTCCACCGACTCGATACCCGGGAGGAATCTGCCCTCCTTCGCGGTAAACACCTTCGTAGGGCCATTCTCGAAGCTCGACCTGCTTCTTCCCCTTGGATTTGGCCGGGTCCATCGATTCCTGATTCGATACCAGCGTCGAGAGGGAGGCCTCGATCGCCTGGCTCCAGTCGGGTTCACCCTCGGGTAAGGCCATCGGGCTCGGTGCTTCGAGGGTGGAAATCAGTATCAAAATCATCATCGAACTCGGCATGGGACTCCCCTTCATCTGTGCGGTGGCCGGAATCATCGCACGGGGAGGGGAACTGGGGAAAGCCTAAGAGACCTGCAGAAATCCACATCCAGGTGCTCAAAAATGCTACACTATTACCCGAAATGAGCACCCCATCTGGGGAATGGGCTCCAAAGCCTGCGCCGTGAGAAAATCAGAAGTCGAGGTAAGTCGTTGTATTAAAGTCACTTGTGTAGATTTTCCAGGATCGAACTCGCGGTGGCCCAGTGGGGTTCGAGTCGGGAACATGGTTTGCATGTCTCCGTGGGTAAGGGCCCTCTTCGATGGGCCATTTCGCCCGAAGAAAGGAACCGGCCGGTGGCACGATTGCGACTCCCCTCCCATCAATTCTGGAACCTCCGGGTCAAACTGGTGCTGCTGCTGGCGTTTCTGCTGGCGGGGACGCTGGCGGTTCAAGGATGGCTGGAGGAACGCAAGGTTCAGCGATTGCTCCAGGCAGTGGAGCAGATCGCCGCCAACATCGCCGCCGATGCGGTGAAGATGGGGATTCAAGCCACTGCGGCCAGCTCACTCTATCAAAAGGACATCCACGTCGGATTCGAAACCAACATGCTGATCCCTGGCATGCGAGAACTGCAACTCGACCGGAGGACGGACAAACTTCTGGCCCAACTCAAGAGCAGAGTGCTGGAGATGGAATCGGGGCCTGCAGACGAACTCGATGAAGACCTGTTACTGCGCTCCGGTGTCGAGGATTTGGTGCTGGCTCTGATGCAGAAAAACCATCCTGATCTTGCGATCGATGTGTCCTTGATCGGGCGCACTGATTTCAAGAGGAATGCTGCAGTGCTACTTGATTTTGGAGCGGAATCCAACGGTGATCGATCCGAGTGGCCCGCCCTCATCGTGAGTGGATCCACCGGGCATGCTGAAGACCGGGAATCGGCATGGCGGGAAAGGAGAGTCGCCAAAAGTAAGTTGAATGAGCCTGCCGAGCAGATGATTTCTGAGCAAGGTCGGGCGGGAGTGGGACAGCAATATTCTGAGATCGAAAAGTTCGCCACAAATGTGGAGAATACTGGAGGACTCCCCCCGATAGGGGCGAATCATCCGCCAAGGGAGATGCTGCTCGATGGTCGCCGCCAGCCCGCTGCAGAATCCTATGGGTACAGAAGATCCATCGATTCCGCTGGACCATTATTTTTTGCCAGTGACCCAGATGATTTCAGAGGGATGGGCATCCAGTTACAACCCCATCTCGATGAACTTCAACAGTTGGTGAATGAAGCCAGGTACTACGACCTTTCTGCGACCATCTCGATGTTCTTGATCGGCCTGGTGATCGCATGGGTGCTGGGCGCCCGGCTGATGAGGCCGGTGACCGAGGTGGTCGAGGGGATGCGCTCCGTGGCCAGTGGAGACCTCTCGATTCGGTTGACCGAGCGTAATGATCCAGAGTTCGGATTGGTCAGTAGACAATTCAATGACATGGTTCTTCAGATCAAAGATGCCCGGGGCGTCGAGAAGGGTTTGGAGCATCGTGAACGAGTCCAGTCGATGGGAGATCTTGCAGCAGGAGTGGCTCACGACATTCGAAATCCTCTCAGCGCCATCTCGCTGCACGTCGGTCGCATCCGGAGAGAGTTCGTGCCAACAGATCCAGAAGCTCGCGAGCAGTTTTTGGGCTTTACCGGGGATGTCAAGGAAGAGATCGAGCGGCTCAACTGCCTGGTTTCTAATTTCCTTCAACTGGCGCAGCCGGCGGCTCAAGAGTCGGAACGGATCAACCCTGGAGACCTGCTCAAGGACCTGGGTAGATTGCTGGAAGAAGAAGCAGAAGTGCACAAGATCAAACTCAGCCTCGATATTCAAGATGAACTGAGTGAGGCAATCTGGAATCGTATCGAGGCGAAGAGCGCATTCCTCAACATCGCGAAGAACGCTTTGCAAGCGATGGAAAAAGATGGAGGCACTCTCAAGATGACGGCTCGATCGGATGGCCAATGGATCGTCATTTCATTCGTTGATAATGGTCCTGGTATCGAGGAGCAAGATCTCGAACGGGTGATGCTTCCCTACGTTACCATGCGGCCAGGGGGTACTGGATTGGGACTCGCCATCTCCAGACGAGTGGCAGAGCGTCATGGTGGTCGCCTCGAAATCAGCTCTGAGATTGGGGTTGGAACAGAAGTGAGGTTCCTGATGCCAACTGAAGAAGTGGGAGGACCGAGTTAATGGAGCGTCCAGTCAAAATTTTGGTCGCAGATGACGAACGTAACCAGCGGGAGATTCTGGTCTCTTCCCTCTGTCGCGAGGGCTTTCGTGCGGAAGGAGCGACCGGTCTTCCTCAGGCACTCGCTCTACTGGAACAGGCGAGAGAGCTCAGCGACCCCTTCGGAGTCGTGGTGACCGATCTCCGGATGCCCTCCGGCAAGGAGGGGCTGGAATTGCTCCAGCAGGCACGTCACGACGACCCCCTCTGTGAGGTGATACTGGTGACCGCATATGCCACCGACGATGTGGCGTTTTCTTCCGGCAAGGCCCGGGCCTTCGGTTTCCTGTCCAAGCCCCTCGATTTAGAAAAGACCCTCATCACCATCACATCGGCTGCCGAAAAATCCAAGCTGGCCAGAGATCATGCAGACCTCAAGGAACTGCTTGTCTCGGGCAAGGATTCCTTTTGTGGAATCGTCGGCAAGAGTGCCGGAATGACAGATCTCTACCGACTGATCGAGCGGGTCGCCGGTGCAGACGCCACATGTCTGATCAGTGGTGAGAGCGGTACAGGAAAGGAACTGGTCGCTCGTGCAGTACACCAGATGAGTGCTCGTCAAAAGAATCCATTCCTGGCGATCAACTGCGCAGCGATTCCTGAAAACTTGATCGAGAGCGAACTGTTTGGTCATGAGAAAGGCGTTTTCACCGGAGCGACTTCACGTCGAGTGGGTCGGTTCGAAGATGTGGGAGCCGGGACCCTGTTCCTCGATGAGATCGGATCGATGGAGTTGAGCTTGCAGCCGAAGTTGCTTCGTGCAGTCCAGGAGATGGAGTTCTCTCGAGTCGGTTCAGCCGAGACGATTCCATTCCGGGGAAGGATCGTGGCGGCGACCGCACGTGATCTTGAAACTGCGGTAGCCGAAGGTGAATTCAGGGAAGACCTGTTCTTCCGTCTCAACGTCATCGTTTTGACGATTCCACCTTTGCGCCAGCGTAAAGAAGACCTGCCCCTTCTGATCGACCACTTCCTGGCCCGAGGAAGTCGGCGCCATGGGAAGGACTTTCAGGGTGTTTCCGCAGCGGTGATGACGGCTTTCGAGAGCCACTCATGGCCCGGTAATGTCAGAGAACTGGAGAATTCCCTGGAGCGGATGATGGTGCTCGGAGATGGGGAGGTGCTCGGCGTGGACCTGCTTCCACCGACAATTGCGAATCTCCAATCGCAGCTGCTCCCCGTAGGAGACGGTCCGTTCCAGTTGCCCAGAGAAGGGCTGATCCTGGAAGATCTGGAGCGAAGCCTGATCGAGCAAGCCCTGCAGAGAACTGGAGGAAGTCTTGATCCGGCCGCAAAAATGCTGGGAATTTCGTACAAGACCCTCCAGTACCGGATCAAGAAATACCGATTGAAGAAAGAGAACGGATTGTTGTCGGAGGAAATCATCCCCGGCGAAGGCCGTATCGCCTAGTCTGAGGGGCGATTGGTTCGCCCTGGAGGACTCCTTTGAGAGTACAGATCAGAAAGTGGATCCCAGGATACTTTTGACCTGGGAATAGAATGAGCAGTGAAGGCTAGTTTTTGAGCACCCATTGGTTCTCGAAGGACAGCACTGCAAAGGAGAAATAAGATGAGTTCTGCGAAGAAAGCGGCTGCACTGACACTCTTGATTGTGATCATCGGCTTCGGGCTGATGAGCTTCCTCGGCGATGGACCCGATGGTCCGGGTGATAGCGGATCGGAAGTCGGGAGTAACAACTCATCGACCACCAATTCGGTAACATCGGTGAAACGCCTCCCCGAGCGGCAGGTTTTGAAATCTAGTATTTCAGGACTGGTTCGCGATGAGGGAGGTACTCCCCTTCCCGGAACCACGGTCACGATGTTTCGCCTCGATGGCGGAAACGGAATCGCCTCTGCGGTATTGGTTTCGGAAAAGAAGGTCGCCGCAGATGGCACCTTCCGATTCGATGATCTGGCTGCTGGATTGTTCCGCTTCCAAGCGGCTCTCTCTGGCTACCAGAGCCACAAGTTGGACGTCTCGTTGATCGATGGAGAGAGCCCACCCGAAGTGGTCTTGATCCTGACCTCGGGGATGTCCATCAGCGGTACCGTCTATGATCCCTTGGGTCAGCCGGTCCCGAACGCACAGATCGCTGCATTCAAGGAGCGTGTAGCCCAGGAAGCTCCCCTTCAGAAGAGACTTCAAGTACTTCTGGAACTGCAAGAAATGCAGGAGGAAAACGGCATCGCGGCGCTCTCCGATGCATCGGGGAACTACGTGATCGCTGGCCTTGAAAACCTCTCCTACCGACTGCAATCGGTAGTGGGTGGTTTTTCACCGATGGAGAAGCGCTACATCTCCGCAGGCAGTACAGAGGTGGACTTTGTACTGGAACTGGGTGGACAACTCTCCGGTACGGTGCAGGACCCTGGTGGTCGAGCCATCGTCGATGCCGTGATCGAGGTGTACCGTCAGACCGGGACTCAGGACATCATCGAGATCATCCAGGAGCGGGCGATGCCTCCCCTGGCTTCGGAACAGACCGATGGCAGTGGTTTCTTCCTGTTTGATCAACTCGGTGGGGGAAGCAAGTACCGACTGGTGACGCGAGCCGCTGGTTTCCAGTCGCGTCAGTACCCAGACTTGACGATCGAGTCCGGTGCTTCGGAACAAGTAGATGTGACCTTGATTCCTGGAGCCGTGATTCATGGGACCGTTTACGACCCTCTGGGTTCACCGCTCGAGGGAGCCCGGTGCAAGGTGAATCCAATGGGGGCTCGTACTGAGGGCCCGCCGATCGACCTGACCGATGCTGGAATACTGACCGATTCCGATGGCACCTTCAACTTCGACACCCTCGAAGAAGCGGATTACCGCCTCATCGTCAGTGCGCCAGACTATGCGACCTATCAGGAGTTGAGGATCCGTCCGGGAACCGAAGCGATCAGCGTCCAGTTGAGTGATGGCGCGGCGATCAGCGGCAGTGTCCTTGATGCAGAAACCAGTGGGCCCATTTCTGGTGCCATGGTGACCGTCAACGATGTGGCGGATGTCAAGAAGACAGCGATCACCGATGGCAATGGTCGCTACTACGTCCGTGGTATCACCGAGCAGCGTCGTCCCATCGCCTACGTGAGCGTGACGGCGACCGGCTACATGCGCTCGGGAAATGTCCAGGTTGGGGTCACTGAGGGTGCAGAAAGCTCGGGACAGGATTTTTTCCTCGAGCGAAATGGCGTGGTCCGGGGAGTGGTTCTGGCGGCCAACGGAAGCCCACTTCAGGGTGTCGCTGTCAGTGCCAGGAAACAGCACTCCGAGCAGAATCCGGTGACGGTGAATGCGGCCCCTTCAGTGACCAGTAATGCCGATGGAACATTCGAGGTGATCGAAGTCTCTCCCGGAACCGATATGTTCCTCGAAGGATCTCATTCTCAGTACCTGACCAGTGAGTCCGATCGATTCGACCTGACTGCTGGAAGTGCCATCGATGAGGTGGTGCTGGTGATGAAGATTGGCGGGGAGGTGAGTGGTATCGTCATCGACGAAGTCGGCACTCCCATCGAGGGGGCGGTCGTCGCCGTGCGTGACAACTGGTTCGGTGAGGTGAACCCTGAATCTCTCCCCAACAAGGCCTACTCCGATGCGGCGGGCAACTGGTCGATCAAGAGCCTTCCAGATGGTGATCACACCCTGCTTTGCTCGGTCTCAGGATACCTGTTGATCGAAAGAAGCGGAGTTGCGGTGACCGAGGGGCACAACCATGGCAATGTCGAGTTGCAGATGGTCAGGGGTGCCGTGCTGGAAGGCGTGGTCACCGATGTCAATGGAGTTCCGATCGAGGGAGTCCGGGTGACCGCCATCGATACCAGCGATGGACTTCGTAAGGTGAACCGTACTTCTGATCTGACTGGCCAGTTCCGCTTCGACGATCTGGGACGTTTCCCGGTCGATCTCGTGGTGGAGAAGAAAGGGTTCGCAGATATTCGCCTGTTCGAGGTCGTAGTAGACGCGGCACCCATCACCATCCAGATGGAAGCGCTGGGCGGAATTCGCGGAACCGTGATCGATGAGACCGGTGTTCCCCTGCGGGCGTTCAGCGTTTCTCCGAGGATCATCGAAGGTGATCGAGAAGTAACCCGGGTACCTGCGAGGACTTTCCAGTCTCAAGACGGCCGTTACGATTATGATGGGCTGCAGCCGGGGACTTACACCGTGATCATCGGTGCTCCAGGATTCGCTCAAGATGTGATGGAAAACGTCATGGTCCGTTCCAACCAGTGGGTGGATCTTCCCACGGTGGTTCTCGGACAAGGCGGCCGAGTCATGGGGCAGATCATCGATGCCGCAACCGATCAACCGGTCGCTGGCGTCAAGGTTACGGTGATCGGTGGCAATCGTAACTTCCTCAACACTTCCCTCGGAGGTCGAGGAAAGGGCAGAAGAGATCAGATCTTGACCGGAGCGGATGGTTACTTCGAGTTCATTGAACTGGCGGTTCCCTCGGTCTCGCTCAATGTCGAACACCGCGCCTACATCACCATCGGAATCGAAGGAGTGGTGAGTGGCACCTCGGATCTGATCATCGCCATCGGAGCCGGAGGCATCATCGAGGGGCGGATTTCTGACCCCGAAGGAAATTACCTCGCCGGAACCCAGGTGCTCCTTTCCGGAGGACAGAAGGGGACCGATGCCAGGGTCCAGAGCGACCGGAAGGGTTTCTTCTCCTTCCCAGGTCTACCCCATGGGCAGTACACCGTCCGGGTGACTAATTTTGGACGTGGTGACGGGACGCCCACTCACATCAAGAATGCTCCGACTGTGGATGTGTTCGTGAAAGAGGGCACCACCGAGTTCCTCGAGATCGAGATCGATCCCTGATCCAGATCGCGCTGAAGACAGTCGAGCCTCTTCCGGGGTTTGGGACGAGACCAAATGGGGTGATACGCCCTCAGTCTCCGTCCCAAATCCCGGAACTTTCATCCAGGGCAGATTGTAACTGCTATTAGAATAAGAACTTAAGTAGCGTATGGAAATTCGATGGGGGAGCACTGAAAATGGCCTCTGCTTTGCTATTTCTCTGGTGAGGGATGGTCCCTCCTGGATCGTGCAGAAGATCCTGTGATCGAGGTGGTATCGATGAGATCGAAATCTGAAATGAACCGGAGCCCTGGGTTCCCCCGAGCCCAACACCTCCCCGGAACTTCTCATGCGAGAGTTCTGGTCCTCGTGACGCTGGGTGTCGTCCTCACCCTGGTCGTCGTTCCCGGGGTTCCGGTCTTTACTCACCCATCGGCCGGGCAGGTCGATCCTGCTTCAGGTGAACCGCTCGCCACCCAGGATCCTGTGCCACAGAAACCTGAACCGGTCGTTTCCACTGCCGAGGAGAAGACCGACTTTGTCCCTTCCCTCGAACGGGACTCTGTCTCTTCCCTCGAACGGGACTCTGTCTCTTCCCTCGAACGGGATTCTGTCCTGAGTGCGAGGATCCATCGCTGGATTCTCGATCTGGCGGCGGATTCTTGGAGAGATCGTCAGCTCGCCAGTGAGTCATTGATCGCCGCGGGGGAGCCTGTTCGCAAGGCGGTGAAGCACGCCTTGACCAGCGACGACCCGGAAGTGCGGGCTCAGGCGCAGTCGATCTTGACGGCACTGGGCCTGAAGAAGCAGGTCTCGAGAATCGCACCGGATGGATCCCTGGAACAGAAATTGCGCCGTACCACCCCCGCTGGATCGATCACCATCGAGGTGGGGGGCCAGCCCATCGAGGTGGAACGGCCCCGGTCCCCGGATCCATTACCGTTTCCAGGTGGTCGCGATCCGTTCGAGGGAATCCGTCGAGCAGAAGAGCAGATGAAGAGGATGGAAGAGCAGATGTTTCGCCGCTTTCCGATGGTTCGCTCGAGGAATCCCCTGGACATCGGAGCTCTCGATCCTCGTTGGGGTGCGGGTTTTGAGCGGGAAGGGTCTTCCAGCAGTCAGGTTCGGATCACTCGCAATGGCCAGGTGATTCTGGAGAGCCATAGTTCCGGTGGCAGCATGACCATCGAGCCGCTGGGATTGACGCTGGAAGAAGTGCACCCGACCCTTCGAGCCCACCTTCCCCAACTGGCAGAGGGGGGTGTCCTCGTCTCCCGAGTGCGAGAGCAGAGTCCCGCTCGTTTCGGAGGTTGGAAGATGTATGACATTCTCACCGCCATCGATGAAACGCCGATCCGCTCGCTTGCCGACGCGCAGCAGCGACTGCAGCAGTTGCTTAAAAAGTCAGATCATACTTTTCATATCATCCGTGCTGGCCAACCACAAATCGTCGGGGCCAGATCTACCCAAGAGTCGAAGCGATAGTCTTCAAACCAGAGAAAAGGACTTGTTACCATGAAATCACCTCTCACCTACGGCTGGCTACTGCTGGTCTGTGGATTTGTTCTTCCCGCCTGTATTCATGTGCATCCGAGCCAAACGGCATTCGCCGAAGAGGTCGGTGATCAGCGTCTCGATCAGGAAGAAGAGGCGCCCGTGGATCCGAGCGTCGATCAACTGGAGGAGAGGTTGGCCGAACTTCACGCGGCCATCGAACTGGCGAAGCGTGAACTGGCAGAGTTGAACCAACTTCGCCAGGAGCAACCGTCGTTTCATCGTGCTTCCGTGACCCTTGTCGGGGAAAGCGCTCCAATCGACCACGGCAAAGGGTCGGGATTCCCCGATGCCATGCCCATCGAAATGATGATCAACAGTACAGGAGAGCCTGGCGAAGCTGGAATGAACCGACGATTCCGGAGCCCCGGCAGGATGGTCAAATCGGGTGAGATGGTGCTGGACCTCGGCGAGATGCCCGGTCACGGCGAGATGATGATGGGTCACACTGGAATGTCCGGACGCGGTGAGATGATGATGGGCCGCACTGGAATGCCCGGACGCGGTGAGATGATGATGGGTCGCAATGGAATGCCCGGACGCGGTGAGATGATGATGGGCC
>CAVOEM010000042.1:0-16273 GCA_963694575.1 Planctomycetes bacterium UBA1146
TCCCCGCTGATCCCACCGATCGATCGTGGAAAAAAAAATACGACTGGGTCTGGCTGGCGACCCTCACCATCGCTGGCGGTGTGTTCACCCTGATCATCGCAGGTACGGGGTGGACGATGATCTTGAGTGAGCCGAATCAGGGGCTCGACGAGAGGATCACCTGATGCTGGCTTCAGTGATTCAATGTGGTCTGGATCGTTTGCGAGATGAGAGCTTTGAGTCACTTCGTGGCTGCCGTATCGGGGTCTGCTGCAACCGATCCGCCATCGATGGTCACGGAACTGGTCTGGAACACCTGCTCCTCGATACAGCCATCGATGTGGTGCGCTGGTTTGAACCGGAACACGGTATCGAGGCGACAGCCCAGGACATGGAGACGGTGGTCTCGAATCGACCCGAGGTGATCAGCCTCTACGGCGCTGACGAGGCTTCCCTTCGACCCGATCCGAATGCCCTGGAGGATCTCGATCTGCTGCTCTTTGATATCCAGGACATCGGCAGTCGCTACTACACCTTCGCCGCGACCCTGAGATACATCCTGGAGGGGGCAGCGCTCACCGGCACCCGGGTGATGGTGCTCGATCGCCCCAATCCGATCGGCGGGGTTGCCGTCGAGGGGGGCACCATCCATCCGGGATTCGAGAGTTTTGTCGGAGCCTCGCCCATCAGTATCCGCCACGGTCTGACGATGGGGGAGATCGCACAACTGCTGGTCGGGCCGCTGGGAATCGCTGCGGACCTGACGGTGATCCCCTGCCAGGGATGGTCGCGAGAGATGTTGCCGCAAGACAGTGCGTTTCCCTGGGTAGCCCCTTCACCGAACATGCCGACACCGGATACGGCCCTCATCTATCCTGGCCTCTGCCTGGTCGAGGGCACCGACTTGTCCGAGGGACGCGGTACCCGGCGTCCCTTCCACAGAGTGGGAGCCCCATGGCTCGATGCTGATCGTCTCGCCGATGCCATCGAAGCTCGGTCGAGACAGATGGAACTGCAAGGGGTGAATTTTTCGCCGGTACACTTCGTTCCACAATTTCAGAAGTTTGCCGCTCAACAGTGTCATGGAATCGAGATCGAGGTGATCGATCCTTCGGCAGTCGATGCACTGTTGTTGGGAGTGACTGTCCTGGAGCAGGCTCGTGCTCAGGACCCCGAGCGGTTTCGCTGGCGCACCGAGACTTACGAGTTCATCGAGGATCCGATCGCCATCGACTTGCTGTGGGGTGGCTCCGATCTGCGTCTGGGTCTGGAGCAGGGGGGCTCGCCGCGCGACCTGATCGAGGCACGAGAGGAAGAGCGCCTCCAGTTTTTGGCCCTGCGCCAGGAGATCTTGCTCTACTGACCAGTTCCCACCTCAGGATGTCTGTTGTTGTGGCGCCAGTCGCGTGACCTTGTGGGCGATCACCGAGACCGCTCCCAGTCGTTCCTCGACCTTTCCCTCGACCAGTAGAGGACCACTTCCATCGAGCAGGGTGCGCCGTACCGAGGGCCATATTGAACTGAAGCAGGTCACCTCACAGGTGCCGTGTTCATCTTCGAGGGTGATGAAACCCATCGCACCGCGGGCACTGGGGTGATGTCGAGAGGCGATGCGGATCCCGCTGATCCGGACCCTGTCCCCGGCTTTTCTCGGGACCTCGCTCAACGAGATGCAACCGAGACGCCGTCGGAGGTCACGGTGAAACTGCATCGGATGAGCACTGACTCCTGCTCCCAGCAACCGGATCTCGTGTTCGAGAAGCTTTTGCGGCGACAGTTCCACGAGGGGAGGTCCCTCGTCGACGATGCCTGCGAGGTCTCCGGTGGTGGCCTGGTCTCTGGTTGCGACCAGTTGACGATGGCGGGTTCGAGTACGCCACAGCAGTCGGGTGCGGGGAATCTTGAAGTGGTCGAGTGCACCGACCAGGATCCACTCCTCCAGTTCCGACATCCCGATCCGTGTTCGACGCATCAGATCCTCGGGAGAATCGAAGGGGCGACCGGCAAAGACCGACTCGATGCTGGTCTGGCGTGAGCCGAGGATCATCGTCAACGGCATGCGAATCGCTCCATCCGACTCCAGTATGAAGGTGTCGGCGGAATGTTCGACGCAGGGCAGCCGCAATGGTACACCTCGTCTTCTCGCTTCGGCGACGAAGGCGGCAAAGGGATACATACCCGCGTGATGTCGAAACAGCGCACACAGGAACTCAGCGGGGTAGTGGGCCTTGAGCCAGGCACTGCGCCAGGCGAGCAATCCGTAGGAGGCGGCGTGGGCCTTGTTGAAAGAGTAGCGGCCGAAGCGCTGCAACTGTTGCCATAACTGGCGCGCTTCCCCGGCTCCGAAACCGTTGCCGATGGCGTCGGCGATGAACTGGTCTTCGAGTCGTTGCAATTGGGCCTGGGAATCGCTGCGTGTTGCGCGGGCCAGCGCTCTTCGCAGCAGGTCACCGGCGGCGAGGCTCCCGCCGGTGATGAGGGCGACCAGTTCCATCAGGTTCTCCTCGTAGAGGAGCAGACCACGTTGCTGTTCCAGTAGTGAAGCGAGCGCCGGATGCGGTGGATCAGGGGCTTCCAGTCCCCTCGCTCGGCGGCAGAAAGCGTCCTTCAAACCGCCGGCGGAGGGGCCCGGACGGATGAGGGCGATCGCCTGGATCGTCTCCTGTGCATTGCCCGCCTTCATCTGGATCAACAGCGATCGCATCGCAGGACTCTCCAGTTGGAAGCAACCGAGGGTGTCACCACTTTGCAACAATCGCGCGGTTCGTTCGCATCGTTCCGGGATGGCCGCGATGTCGGGGCGTTTGCCGCTGCGTTGCTCGATCAGATCGCGAACCGTTCCGATCTCCGAGACACAACGGTTGCCGAGCAGGTCGATCTTGATCAATCCCGTCTCCTCGATGGAGTACATGTCGAGCTGGGTGATGATGATTCCCCGTGCCGCTCTCTCGACCGATGCGATCTGCTGGATGGGGCGATCGGCGATGCAGATTCCACCCGGATGTACCGACCGATGGTGCGGTCGCCCCAGTAACCACTGAGCATCTTCAAGCAGTTCCCGGCGAGTCGTTGCAGAGATCCCGATCGCTGCGACGACGGGATCGTTGCGGAGGAATTCCGGGATCGTTGGGGGGCCATTGGATCCGCCACTGGATTCGCCACTGGATCCATCGAGGCGATGGGGCAGTCGCCGAGAGATACCATCGACATCGGCCGGGGAGAGACCGTGAGCCCGGGCTGCTTCTCGCACGGCAGAGCGAGGCTGTAGCGTGGTCCGGGTACAGATCATCGCCGTTCGGTCCTTACCGTAACGCTGGTAGACATGATCGATGATGCGATCTCTTCCCTGCCAGCACAGGTCGATATCGATGTCGGGGAGGTCCTTGCGGTCTGGATGGAGGAACCGTTCGAAGCGAAGACCGTGGGAGAGGGGGTCGACCTGGGTGATTCCCAGGGCATAGGAGACGATGGAAGCGGCTCCCGAACCGCGTCCTGCACATTCAATCCCGAGCCGATGCGCCTCCGAAACGATGTCGCCGACCACCAGGAAGTAGGGAACGAATCCCATCGAGTCGATGACATGTAGTTCGGTGGTGAGGCGTTCCAGGGCGGCTCGGGTGATGCTGCCGTAGCGTCTCACCAGACCTCGATGGCACTGTTCGTAGAGGAGCCCGAAAGGGGTTTGCCCCGGAGCGATCGGAAAGGGTGGGAAGATGGTCGGAGTCGCGGTGGGATCGGTCCTGGAGGCCTGCTCTTCGATGCGTGCGGCGGATTCGAGGGCGGCGGGCAGGTCACGGTACAACTGTTGCCACCGGGCTGGAGTGGGAATCGGCGCGAGCAGGGGAGAGATTTCCGGATCGCGCTGATCTTTGCGATCACGAGCGACCCGGTCGATGGTCGAGACACGACGTACTGCTTCGAGCAGATCAAGCCTCGGTTGTGTCACTGGTTGTTGCATGCCGATCCGCGATGAGGCGATCACCCCGAGCCCCAGTTGATCCGCCGCATCGAGGGCACGATGTTCCCGTGCGAGGGGATCGCGCAGACGGTCGATCTCGATCAGCACCCGCTGTCGTGCCGGCGGACCGAGTTGGTCGACCAGTTGCCGTGCCAGCGACAGGTCGCGCACCAGGATCATCAGGGAAGGGGCATTGCAAACTTCATCGACCAGGTCAAAGGGAGCCACTACCCGATCGGTTCCGATCGGTTCCGAGAGACGCCGACCGCTGACCAGTGAGTGCAACTGCTTACGGCTTGCCGGGTCCCTGGCGATGGCGACCACCGATCGACCGCAACTCCCATCGACCTCGGCGGCGGCCAGCAGTTTCAGATCGACCGTTCGAGCCGCCCGAGTCGCCTCGACGATGGTCCCGAGGTCGCCATCTTCGGCGACCACAGCACTGCGCCAACCGAGCCGGGCCGCTTCCTCGATGAGAGAGGAGATCGGCTCCAGCCCCTTGAGCAGGGAGCCCCAGGAGCGCAGTGAGAGAAGCAGTGAGAGAAGCAATGGAGAGTCAGCAGGCACGGTAAACCTCGGATCGGTGGAAACGGAGCGATCGCAGGATAGCGAACATCTGTTCGCCATCCAAGAGGCTATTACGGATGAGGTCTGGTGGGCCGGATGCCCCGGCAGGAAGAGGGATGGAAAAGAAGAGGGGCCGAGAAGGAGTTTCCTTCTCGGCCCCTGGAATTGCGAACTGCGAACTGCGAACTGCGATTACCGCCCGATGAAAGATCAGAGGCAGGCGTCGTAAGTCACACAGTCGAGAGCATCCGTGGTCGGATCTGCACCGCACACGGGAGCGGTCGGGGCGGGCATGTTGGGCCCACCCGAGAACAGAGTCGACAACTCGTACACCGCATCGGCGATGTTGACCAAGCCGTCATCGTTACAGTCTGCTGCATCTTCGCAGTTGAGAGCGCCACCGGTGAAGAGACCCGCCAGTAGCGAAACGGCATCGGCGATGTTGATCGCACCGTCGCCGTTGGTGTCGCCGCGCATGAAACCACCGGTCGAGGGCTGAAGGGTGACGGTACCGTTGGTCAGAGCGGCGGGATTCGCCTGTCCATCGACCACGACGATGTTGACCACCGAGGGAGAACCGAGCGAACTGCTCCAACTCAGTGGGGTGGTGGTTCCGGCACTGTTGCCGATGAGTCCAGAGGGAACCGTGTCGTAATCGACGCTTCCCACCGAAGTACTGCTGGAGAAGAGCAGGAAGGAGGTGTTGGAGAAGCTGTAGACACAGCCCACAGTGAGACCATCGACGTAGAAGTTGATATCGATGAAGTCGGGCCCGCTATTGCTGTTGAGACCGTCGAGCGACGCAGCAGCATTCCAGGTGGTGGCCGTGATCAAACTCGGGTTGTTGGCGAGGCCGAAAGAGAAGCCCTGGGTCTGGTTGGGGAACCCGGGGGCGGTGGCATCTTCTTCGATCGACAGGGTCGCCGAGAAACTGCCATTTCCTGTTCCAGGAGAGTAACTGGCCAGCACATCGGAAGCGATGAAGGTGAATCCATCGAGCGGCACCTGACATGACGGTGCGCCCGAGCAGTCCGGATCGTCGCAGTCGGCCAGGCCATCGCCGTCGTCATCGGTTCCATTGGTGCAGTTTTCCGGCGGAGGACCGGCACAGGCCGGATCGAGGTCACAATCGGTATCTTCGCAATCGATCAGACCGTCACCGTCGTCATCCACTCCATTGGTGCAGTTCTCCGGGGTCGGGGCACCAGCGAGGGTGATGTCGAGGGTTCCGGTTCCGGAATCTCCTGCGGCCCAACTACCGACTCGAATCCAGTAGTTCGATCCAGCAGTCATGCTGACATCGAGGATCGAGGTGAATCCGCCGCAGCCGACGCCATCGCCGTTGCAGGCGATCTGTGTCAGGGCACCACAGGTACCCTCGTAGATCACCACGTCGCTGTCGAAGGTGATGCTGTCGCAGGTCGAGATGGTTGCGGTCCCCGAGGTGGGAGCGGTGAACTGGTACCACGCATCCGATCCCATGTCGCCGAGTGCGCTACCCACACACTGTGCATCGTTATAAGGATCAGCACTGGCGGTCATCACCGTGGTGTCGACCGCATTCGATCCGACGACCGCCACCAGAGGATCGGCGCACTCGTCACCGATTCCGACGCTACCGCCACAGGCGGGGTTGCCCGTACAATCGGGATCTGCGCAATCGACCAGCCCATCGCCGTCATCGTCGGTTCCGTTGGTACAGTTTTCAGTCACCGGTCCGCCGCCGCCGACACTGATGGTGAGGGTTCCGGTTCCGGACTCTCCGATCGCCCAGCCACCCAGCCGGATCCAGTAGGTGTTACCAGCGGTCATGCCCACATCGAGAGAGGATGTGTATGCGGTACAGGCGGGTCCATCGCCGTTGCAGGCGATCTGGGTCAGTGCTCCACAGGTGCCCTCGTAGATGACCACGTCGCTGTCGAAAGTGATGGAATCACAGGTCGAGACCGTGGTGAGACCGGTGGTGGTTGCTGTGAACTGATACCACGCATCCGAGTCCATGACGCCGAGGAAGGTGCCGACACACTGGCCATCATCGTAGGGATCAGCACTGGTGGTCATCGCAGTGGTGTTGATCGGGTTGGCACCCTCCACCACGGTCAGCGGGTCTGCACATTCATCTCCACCGCCACCGCCGCCGCCACCGCCGCCGGCGGTGATGTTGAGGGTACCGATTCCGGAGTCGCCAGCGAGCCAGCTTCCAACACGGATGTAGTAACTGTTACCCGCCGTCATGTTGACATCGAGGGTCGAGGTGAATCCGCCGCAGACTGCTCCATCGCCGTTGCAGGCGATCTGGGTCAGTGCACCGCAAGTGCCCTCGTAGACGACGACGTCGCTGTCGAAATCGATGGTGTCACAGGTCGAAATGGTAGTGGTTCCGGAAGTGTTTGCGGTGAACAGGTACCAGGCATCCGAACCCATGTCGCCGAGTGCCGTACCGACGCACTGAGCGTCGTTGTAGGGGTCTGCTCCGGTGGTCATCGCGGTGGTATCGACCGGATTGGCCCCTTCCACTGCAATGAGGGGATCGGCACATTCATCGCCGGATCCGCCACCACCGCCGCATACGGGATTGGCACTGCAGTCGGGGTCGGCGCAATCGACCAGTCCGTCGCCGTCATCATCGGTTCCGTTGGTGCAGTTCTCGGTCGCGGGACCGCCGCCACCGACGGTGATGGTCAAGGTGCCGGTTCCCGATTGGGTGCCGTCCCAGCCGCCCATGCGGACCAAGTATTCGACTCCAGCAGTGACGGGAACCCCGCTGATCAGCGAAGTGAATCCGCCGCAGGTGCTTCCGTCGCCGTTGCAGGCGATCTGGTCGAGGGCGCCACAAGCGCCGACGTAGACCGCAAGATCGGAATCGAAACTGATGGCGTCACAGGTACTCACATCCATCGATCCACTGGAGGTGGGGGTGAAGGAATACCAGGCATCTTGGCTGAAGATGCCGAGGAAAGTACCGGTGCACTGGGCCTCGCTGACCGGGTCTGTCCCGGTGGTCATCGTCGTGTTGTCGACCGCATTGGCCCCTTCAACCACGGCGATGGCGGTACTGCATTCATCACCGGCACCTGCGGGAAGGCAGGCGGGGCTGTTGACGCAGTCGGGGTCATCGCAATCGACCAGTCCGTCGCTGTCATCGTCGACTCCGTTGGAACAGAGTTCAACGTTGCCGCCTCCGCCAGCCGGAAGTGTGTCGATGGTCAATTGACCGGTGCCGGCGGAGTCGAGCCAGGCGCCTAGCCCCAGACCCCAGGAACGAGAAAATCGCCCGTAGTCGTCGGAGAAGTTGTTGCCGCAAGCCGCACCGCCACAGCACAACTGACCGATGACGCGGTGGTTTTGATCGAACAGAGGTGAGCCGGACGATCCCGGCTCGGTGGTTCCCAGATCCCAGTCGTTGACCGTGACGAAATTGGTCGAGAGGGAAGGGGCCTGATTCTCGAAGGAGATTCTCTTTTCCTCGACATTGGGGTGGTGAATGCCGACGGCACTGGTGGGTTGCGAGGTCGAGGCATTCCAGCCGCAGAAGGAGACACCGTAGGTGGGATTGGGTGGGCTGGTCAACTCGACCAGAGTGTAGTCGGAGGTGCTGGAACCGGAACGGTAGATGGCACCACTACTGAACTGGTTCAAGACGCCATTGCCGGGTCCTCCGCTGGAGGCGGATCCGGGCGGACGACAGGTCGTGTTCTCGTAATTCCAGTACACCACCATTGATCCAGCATTACCGCCGGTGACTCCGCAGTGATCGGCAGTCATGAAGAAAGGAGTTCCGTCCTGGGCGGTATTATTGACCATGAACCCGGTGCAGAAGAGCGACCCTCCGCTGGAGATGACACCGACGCAGTCGATTTCGTTCTCCCAACTCGCCGATTGTGGGCACACCACATCGACATTACAGGATCCGGACATCGACGGGCCCGTGTTGGTCGAGGAGGGCACGCCAAAGTTCTGATGAAATCCGCGATACCCGGGGTTGATGGAAGCCAGTTCCACCTCCTGGTCGATCAACCAGCGATCCTCGAGAGCGCAGGTGATTTCGATGACCACATCATTGCCTGCGACGGCGGGAGTCCAGAGCACGCCGGAGTCCTGGAGGTCGTCGACGGTGAAGGGACGAATTCGGTGGGTCCGATCGATGTTGTAGAGATTCATCTGGCCCTCTACCGGTACGAGCCAGCGGCTGAATCCGAAGTTCATGCTGATGGCATTCTTGCAACGGGTGCGAAGACGCCACACTGCAGTCTGGTCATCCAACTTGCTCCACTGTCCGTGGGTCGAAGGACGGATGTCGACCGACTGAGGAACGGCATAACGAGGAGCCATCCCGGCTCGGTCGCGCTCGATGTCTTCCAGAGTCAGCGCCTCGATGTCCAGGGCTGGGACCTCGACGACTGGCACATCCTTCAACGAGATGTCAGCACTGGCCAAGGTGGATCCGAGCAATAGAAGGGACAGAACCAAAGCAATAGTGGTCAGCGATCGGACTAACATCATGGTCCTCCTCAGGACATGTTTTTGGGTCGAATCGGCCATGGTCATCACGACCCGACTCGTCCACCTCCCGGGTGCCCATCGGACAGCGGGAGATTGAAATTGGATGGAACTACACCGCAGGAACTCCGGATCCACCTTGCGGATTTCGATTCGATCGGCGGAGTTCAGGAGGTGCGTCACCTGTATTTACGGATTTTAAAGCCACTTCTATTGTCCTTGCTGACCATTTTCCCGCAAGTGGCTATTCCCTGATCCGGGTCGGGAGGAGTTGCCGAGATACAGCCAAAGATCTCGTACCTGACCCTCATCGAGGGTGTCGATCAATCCGTTGGGCATCGGCGAGTCGGGAGACGCCTCGATCGAGATCACCTTTGCGCTCAGGGTCAGCGGCTGGTATCCGAACGGATCGGTATTGAGGACCAGAGTCTCAGCATCTCGTCGCAGGATGCGGCCCACTGCCAGATCGTCCTCGGTGGTGACGATACTCCAATGGTACTGGTCGGAGATATCGCGGGATGGGGTAAGAATCGACCGGATCAGGTCGAGGTCGGAGAAGCGAGCGCGGATCCCGGTCAGGTCGGGGCCGGCACCCCCGCCCAACTGTTGAAAACGATGGCAGCGGCTACAGAGGGCCTTCTCGAAGGCGAGCTGACCGCGCTTGGCATCACCACCCGGCTGGCGCACTGCCGCGAGCAGCGTGCTTTCGGTCCAGTGGGTCACCGGATCGGGAAGTACCGGTGCTTCCAGTTCGGGGGGTGCCAGCACTCCAGAACCATCATCGAGCTGCCGTACCATCTGATCGGCAAAGCCGCGCAAACTGTGGCCTCCGCTGCGGCCGCGGATCACCTTCAACGCCGCTGCGATGCGCAGTTTCTGGGCTTCGTCCGGCTTCATGAATCTCATCAACCGAAGAGCTGCCAGTCCCTCCTCGGTCGCGGCTTCAGCGGTCATCCAGTCGAGGATCCGCGCGGTCAAATCGGGCGCGGAGAGGCGCACCAGCAGATCTCCTCGGAGTCGATTTTCGGCCAGATCTGGACCCGGGAAATCGGTATCAAAGCGCGCCAGGAGTCGCTGACGGGTCGCTCCTGCAGGCTCCCCCAGGCGGGCGATGGCGACGGTGGCGACGCGCAGTTCTTCGAGTAGTTGGCGTCGGTCATTCGCCGGAGGGAGGTCGCACAATCGTTCGAGCAGCGGGTCTCGGTCGACCTCTTCCCCGACTCGTGCCAGCGTCAACAGGCCGATCGATCCCGCCTTGGATGCGGGGTCGAGAGCCCACTCTCTCCAGCGAGAGGGGGGGAACTGTTCGATGGCCACTCGTGCGGCATATCCGATCGCCTGGTCTCGATGCGACAGGTGACTCCAGCAGAGCGACAACAGATCCTCGTCCGGTTGCAGATGCCCCGCTTCCAGTTGTTTCTTGAGTGCCCTGGCGTGGCGGCCCTGCTCGGTAGTGGGGGGCGCCATCGGATCACGGTGGTCTCCCTCCGCCCGGATGCGAAAGAGGGTGCTGGCGGTCCCGCGACCACCGGTGACCCCGTAGAGGGCGCCGTCGTCACCGAACACCATGTCTGCGACATTGAACGCGGCCGCAGCGGCAAACGGTTCTGCTCGACCTCGCCAGCCGGCGCCGTGCTCCTGTGGGAAGTAGGCCAGGATGCGACCGTAGGCCCAGTCTGCGATGTAGATCGCATGGCGCCAGCGGCCGGGAAAGTTCCCTTCGAGTCCGGAGGAGACTCCGGTCGGGGAGGAGAGGTCGGTCTCGACCGATGGCATCACCGCGTCGGGAATGCCATCGGGCCACTTGCCGTCGCCGCCGCGCCATCCCGCCTCGCCCCCGGAGACCACCTCGACCACTCTCGGAGAACGGTACCAGGGTGTGCCGATGTCCCATTCCATGTCGGCATCGTAGGTGAAGAGCGATCCATCGTGGTGGAACGCCAGGTCATAGGAGTTGCGAAAGCCTCCCGCGACTCGCTCCCACTCGAGGCTCTTTGGATCGATGCGAAGCACCTGTCCGGCAGGGGCGAGATGCCCGACTGCATGACCATTGGGATCCCACAGTCGTGGCAGGATCAGATCCTCTTGCCAGTGACGATAGCGATCGCGGGTCAACAGCGACTCCGGTACATCGATGTGATTGCCGACCACCGTCCAGACATCTCCATCGGGACCGCGCACCAGCGCGTGAACTCCATGCTCGCCACCGGGTCCCATCGCCGACAGGCGCTTCTCCTGATCGAAGAAACCGTCTCCATCGGGATCGGAGAGGATCCACAATCCACCCCGATCCTTGCGGTGACCGGCGACATGAACCCACAGATCTCCATCGACTAGCAACAGGCCCTGGGCATCGCCAAAGGCGGCACAATCGCTGACGGTCACTCCCGCTTCGTCGATGACCACGCGCTTCAACACTCCCCGTTGCGGCGATGTGATGAACTTCCCGGGACCTTCGCTGGCGATACACACCCAGGAGCCATCGGCCTGGTCGACATGGTGGAGAATCTCTGCTTGAAACCCCTCGGGAAGGCTCCAGCGAGTGACCGATCCGCCGGGAGTGAGGCCGATATCTCCCCAGGGAGCGGTTCCGGCGCCAACATCTCCCAGGACCCGCACCGGCTTTTCGGTTTCATCCTCGAGGTGACGCCACTGCGAGTCGGTGACGATGGAGACCACGGTTCCATCATCTCTGGTCCAGGCGAGCACTCCCGCCAGTGCCGCAGGACCTCCATCATTGGTGCAGCGGATCCGCAGCTGGTGAGTTCCCGTGGACAACTTCTCGATGATGGCGCGAGCAGGCTTCGACCAGTCATCGCCCTTCAGGATCTGCTCCCCATCGAGGAATGCGACGAAGTGGTTGTCGCCACTCATCGTCAGCGACGCCTCGACCGGTTGCTCGACGACAAAACTGCGGACCAGGTCGACCTGTGCATCGTTGTCCCTTTGGCCCTCGGCCCAGATCCAGCGGGGCGGATGATCCTCCACCGGTTGGGTGATTCGCGCACAATCGAGTACCGGGTCGCCGTCCAGCGGCTGCCATTGCCGGGCCCGAATCGATTTCCATTCGACCTTCATCGGTCCGCCGGCATGGATCTGCAGTCCGATCTGGCCGCCGGTTACCGCATCGGTGGAACCATCGGTGAAGGCACAGACCGGGGTGCCATCGATCTCATGTCGAATCGATGAGCCGTGCGCGATGATCCGCATCTGGTGCCAGTCCCCATCGGAGAGGCGTGCGATGGCGCTCTCGGCATCGGGGTGGAAACCGAGCACATCGCGAGAACCATCGGCCGCCAGGGTGGCCACTTCACCGCGCGGCACTGCAATTCCTCGTCCGCGGGATTCGTAGAGCATCCCCGAGTATCGATTGGCCGCATCGAGGTCTGCCTGGTATCCGATCGCCTCACCATCCGCAGCGCGCCGGCTGCGATACTGGATGCCGCTATTGCCGCCCTGGAGGCGGAAATGAGCCTCCAGTACGAAGTCATTCCAGCTCGTCTCGTGCCACAGGTAGTCGCTGCGGGGCACTGGACCTCCTGCCGGGCCCTCGCCGACGATCACTCCCTCTTCGACCTGCCACAACTTCGAGTCGCCACTCCAGCCCGCCAGGCTGTGGCCATCAAACAACTCGGTCCATGCCAGTTCCTGGGCCGATGTTCCGGTCGTGATCGACCACGAAATCGCCAGCCACAGCAGGCCACGCAACGAGAAGGGAAACGAGATGGGACACGATTTCACGGCATCGATCGGATCACGGGTGCGCTTCTCATTCATCGGCTCTGCTCTTTTCAGCGATGGAATCAAAGGTTCCATCCAGGAGTTTGCTGGTTGGTCTGGATCGATACGATCGATCGATCCTCAGCGATGTCGGCCACGAAATCCGCCACCGCAGGCAGGGTCTCGATGGTCCAACGGGTCAATCTTTCGTAGTGATCGAGGAATCTTTTTAGTGCAGCAGCATCCATCGAGCGGCTGGCGTCGTGGCCGCGGTCCGCTCTCAGGTGAGCCTCCTGCTGGCCGCGCCAGAGGGAAACCGTTTCCCAGGAGGGGACCTTGAGGCTCGCCAGGTGGTCGAAGCGACCAAACAACTGCTGGTAGGGGCCTGCCAGCTGCTCGCGGATCCGCTTCCTCCACACCATGTCGGCATCTTCATCTTTTTCGAGATCATTGATGGGGGTTTCCCAGTCGAACTCGGCGCAGGCACCGAGCCCGGTACACCATCCCTCGAAAATCACCACATCGTAAGGGCCGGTGACCCGGCTCGACTGGGTCGTCGGTAGTCGGTCATCGATTCCCTTGTCGAAGTGGGGAATGGTGGCCGTTGCTCCGGCGGGATCGGCCAGTGCGTCGATGATCTCGCAGGCGAGTTCGGTGTCGTGGGTTCCCGGGACTCCGCGTGTGATCCACAGGGGGTGAATTTGCTGCGCCAGTTGCTGTCTTTGCTGGAGCGGAAGGTAAACATCATCGAGCGCAACGATGGCGACCTTCAGATCGAATAGATCCTGAGCCAGCGGCACCACCAGTTCGCACAGGGTGCTCTTGCCTGCTCCTTGACACCCTTGCAGGCCGACCACCACCGGAGCGGATTTACGCTGGTGCCACTGCTGTAGTGATTCGACAAAGGGGAGGTGGAGTTGATCGAGTAAGGGAGTGGCGCTCTCGGGAAGGCCGAGTCGTTGCCGCCCTCGATTCCAGCACTGTCCGACATCGGTATCGAGAATCGACATCTCACGCCTCCAGCGAAAGAGGATACCCGAGGAAAGGGAGGTTGGAACGGGAGACCGACGACCACGGGGCCTTCCCAGGTCGAGTGAGGAAGAGGAACCGGGATACGGCTCTTGCGACCCTGCTCCAGTCGGGGCACGATCCTGGCCAAGAGTTCATTCTAGATGGGCACGTTCCCGAAGGAGAGTCGTCATGGCAGCGAGGAAATCGACACCCTTGGGCCTCTGCTGGGTGTATTTCCTGCTGATCGCCGGCGTCGGACTGTCGGGTTGCATGGTACTTCCGGTTCCGGGTGGCGAGCAGGCGGCGGTCTTTCAGGTCTTCGAACCGAAGTCTCGTGTCGAGGACACCGGGATTGGGCTCTCGGGGTACTGGTTTCGAGATCAGCAACTGGGAGTCTTCTTGCAGTTGCAATCCGCCTTCAGCGGGGCGGTCTCTGGGGTCGAATACCCGAGCCTTCCGGTCTCTTCTGCCGGGGATCCGGTCACGGCGCGAGAGCAGCACGGACTGACCATCGCGGTGGGACCGACCTGGAAATTTAACGAACACCTGGCCGTCTACGGCGGCCTCGGAGTCGGCAGTGTGTCGCGCTGGGAGGAAAGATTCGATGGAGACCTGCTCCTGAGTCCTACCGGTTACTATCACCACGACGCAGGGACTTCTTCCGATCTGCACCTGACTTTTGGGTCGTTGATCCGGATCGGCGATGGCTGGGTCATCGATGCCGGTTATGGCACCTTCAGCGAATCGGTCCATGTCGGACTGGGCTACAGCTACTAGAATTCGACGAGGAGCAGGATGTCATCCACCAGTACCCCGGCCTTGTTGCTCATCAACCTGGGTTCTCCCGATGAACCGACCGTGCCGGCGGTGCGGAGGTATCTCGATCAGTTCCTGATGGATGAGCGAGTCATCGATGTGAATCCGCTGCTGCGTAACTTGCTGGTGAGGGGCATCATCCTCAACACCCGGCCGAAGAATTCGACCGAGGCGTATCGCAAGGTGTGGACCGATGAAGGCTCTCCGCTGATCGTCACCTCACAGAAACTGGCCGAGGAGGTCGGCGAACGGTGGGGCGGGCCGGTGGCGCTGGGAATGCGCTACGGCAACCCGTCGATCGCCAGCGCCCTCGATGAGATCGGTCAGGCGGGGGTCGATCAGGCCATCGTCGTGCCACTCTATCCCCACTACTCGATGAGTTCCTACGAGACGGTGGTGGCCCAGGTACTCGAAGAACTGTCAAAGATGGCCGATCCGATCCGGGTTCACTTCCTGCCACCTTTCTATGATCACCCCCTTTACCGCAAGGTCCTGGCAGAGGTGACGGCGCCACATCTGGAGGGGCAGTGGGATCACCTGCTGATTTCCTTCCACGGTGTGCCGGTGCGTCACATCGAGAAGCGCGACCCGAGTGGTTGTTACTGTCTGAAGACCGAAGACTGCTGCTTCACCGATCATCCGGCGACTCCGATGTGCTACCGCGCCCATTGCCGCCGCACTGCCCGTTACCTCGCCGAGGATCTCGGCCTACCCGAAGAGAAGTGGTCGGTTGCGTTCCAGTCGCGCCTCGGCAACGACCCGTGGCTCGAGCCGGCCACCGAGCCGACCGCCGTGCGCCTCGCCCAGCAGGGCATCGAAAACCTCAAGATCATCTGCCCCGCCTTCGTCGCCGATTGCCTCGAGACGATCGAGGAGATCGACATGGCAGCGCGCGAGGTCTTCATGAAAGCGGGCGGAAAACAGTTCGAGGTGATCCCGTGCCTCAACGCCGATCCGCGCTGGGCGCAGGCCATCGTCGAGATGGCCCCGGAAGCGCTGCAAAGGAAAGCGGCTGCCGGCTCTGATGGAGTGGAGCCCTGCTAAGGGGGGTATCCGGAAGGGTCGGATCACCGATGACGATGCGCCAGCAAAAGAAACTCGGCTGGCTGATCCCCTGCTCGATTTGATTTTCGACGTCAAGTGGAGCGCCATCCTGGATGCCGCTGCCGGTTCGGATCATGGCCTCTGAACCTATGCACTCTACTGCCCACCCCAGCCGCTGATCCTGATCACCACCTTCGTGCTGGTGATCCAGTTGTTCAGGGATTCGAAGTGACCATCCCCCCTGTCAGGGGGAAGGCGGCAGATCGATGGCGGCTAGCCGGAAAACAGATTGGCACAGAGGAACGCCAGTAGCGCCAGTAGTAGCAACAATCCTGGCAGGATCATCTGCCACTGTACTGGCGTGTGGGCGGGGATCTTTTGCACGAGGCTGAGGATCTTTGCCGGGGCCTTGTCGAGGACCGTGTGTGAAAGGGCGCCGGCCCCGCGGGCGATGGGGTTGTGGACGATCCAGCCGAGCAGGCGGCCGCCCTTGCGGTAGAAGACATCGAAGTCGAGGTTTTCTCGCACCAGTTCCGGTGGATAGATGCCGGACTTCATCAGCACCACCACCGACAGCGAGGCAAACAGCAGCAACTGCAGCTGCGTCAGCACATGAGTGGTGGTGTAGGGCAGGTAGTCGACGGTGTAGGGCAGCAGGTTGTAGAGGAGATCGGGGCG
>CAVOEM010000043.1:0-16268 GCA_963694575.1 Planctomycetes bacterium UBA1146
TCCTGATCACAGCGCCGAACTGGAAACCGATCGAGCGGCGAATCGCCGACTGACCCGTCTGCTTGTCTGCTTGTCTGCTTGACTGCTTGTCTGCTTGACTGCTTGACTGCTTGTCTGCTTGACTGCTTGACTGCTTGACTGCTTGACTGCTAGAGCCGACCGCAGACGATCAACGAGTAGGCCCGATCAGATAGTGAAACTCCCCCGAAATGCAGCGAACCTCGAGCACCACCCCCGCCTGTTGCATCTCGAGAGCAACCTGCAATTTCACATGACCAGGGCCCGCAGCACCTGTCGGAGTCAGAATCTTGACTCCCCCTTCTTCATCCAGTTGTTGGATCTTGTTCTCGAGAGTTTCCCGCTGTTGCTGAGCCCTGCGGATCCGGCCTTGCCACCGGCCGATCTCTTGCAGATTCGTCGGGTCCTCTGCTTCGAGCCGACGCAGTTCTCTCCGGGCACGAACCAACGCTCGTGTCATCTCTTCGCTGGTCGCAGCAATCCGCGCGCGAGAAGGATCCTCGAGTCGCAGCTGTGGGCCAGCCCCGGTAGTCGAGACCATCACGACTCGAGCCAGCGGTAGATCTCCGTCGGGATCCTCGATGGTGCCAAGAACACAGTGGGCCGGCATCGACGACAGTTCCGGAAACTGAAAGGACTGTAATTTCCAGCCATTGACCTCTTGAGTGGTGGCGGTCGCTGGAACGCCGTGACTGACCAGAGCCAGCACTCCCCACTCCAGTCGTAAGAATAGTTCCCTCGAGTTCTTCCGGGTGATCACGGCGACCGTCGCCAAGATGGTGCTGGCAGGGCGATCGAGCACACTTCGTTTCACCGGAATCACGATCTCGGGTCCACCGCCGAGGGATCTTGCCAGCAATCGCACCTGCAAGGATGATCCGACCTGGATCGACAACTGATGCTTTCCCGGTGGCAGGAGAACCCCCGACCAGAGGATCGGCAGGGGCGTATCGAGTAGACAGCCACCTGGAATCTCCCAGATGCCGGGTCGAGTCAGATCGGGCAGTGCAGGAACCACTTCGGGGCAATCGGGAAGTTGAACCGACACCTCGACCGATCCGACTCGTGCTGTGGAGGTGAGGGAGTCGGGCGCCAGTTCAGGCTGCGCCATCAGCAACCGCGGAGACAGCAGGCTGATCGCCACCAGGCAGATCCCCAGCCGGCAGATCATCGGCCACCATCCACTGCGAGTTGCATACTTCATGAATTCCATCCTGGATCGAACTCCGCTGGAATGGATGAGAACCCGAGTTTCCTCGTCCGCTGTGGACGAGAAAACCCGGGTCCTGAACTCCACGGTCGTCAGACCGCTGCTAGAAACTAAAATCGATTCCGACGAATGCATTGAGTCCGCCGTAATCCAGATTTCCCGCTGAATCGCCATCGGTGTCGATATCGATCCTGACCTCACTGCTGGCAATGTCGTACTGAGCTTCAGCCAGCAAGGAGATCGCTCCGTCCCACATCTCCCAGCGCATCGAAGCGGAAGGCCTCAGCAGCATGATGAACTGGTCCGCAACGGCGACCGTAGGATTTTCCAAACCCGCGCTCAAATGATCCTCCGCCACTGCTGCGAGGAAGGCATCGCTGGTGTGGGCCTGCGCCATCAGTCCACCGATTCCGATTCCATAGCGAAGGAACGGCAAATTCCCTTCCTTGGAGAGAGGTACGTCCCAGTCGAGGCCGACCAGGAACTCGCGGCGATTCTGGCTCTCGATCGCGCGCGCTCCCACGGAACGAATGGAATCGTGGGTGGCAAAGTAACTGACACCAGTCTCGCTGGCTGTCCTTGCAAAGGGTTGGCCTTCGACATCATCGATGGTGTCGAATTCGAAACCGAAGTGCATTCCGTACTCGTACTCGTAATTGACTTTCAAACCGAAGCCACTACCACCGCTGAAGTGCTCACTATTCGGAGTGAATCCACCGGTTTTGAACTCGGTATGGATTTTGTCCTCGAACAGCATCGCATCGCGTTCGTTGTAACCTGGAACAGCGCAGCCACTGGTGACCACCAGGACCAAAAGTACGACTGCCATCGAAAGGTAGACTGGGTGAGTCCGTCGCCGTCTCTGCATGCTTCATCTCCTTCTTTCACCATCGGGCAGGGCCTCGACGATCGTGAAGGAAATCGACTGATTCCTTCACAACGCTCCCGGGGGCCCGAAAAAACCCACTATCCCCACTCTTCTCCACGGGCTCATGTGGAGGGTGTTACCGACTGTGAACCGGACGATACCGGCTCAACCTCGCAGTCAGATCACACCGTGGAAGTTGGGAAGGTACCCGCACTTCCCTCACCGATGCAAGGGGTGCTGTACGGCTTCATCCAAGGGAAACCCCAACCTCAGAACCTGAGCCCGAGCGGAGCAGGCGGCCCGTCTCCAAGGAGTTCACCCCTCGGAAGGGCCAGAGGATCTCCTTCGGGGGCGACGACGGCGCTTTTTTGGTCGGTCGGAAGAAGGACCTTCGGTGGTGGATGGGGTCGATGACGACCCTGATCCGTCCGGCCTTGCCCCCTGGGATCGACCCGGTCGGCGGCGCCGGACCCGGGGAGGAGGCAACTCCGCCTCGGGAAAACTGCGGGCCTGCTCCAGCAATTCTGCTCGTCCATCCCCCGGTCCCAACAAGATGAAGAGGATTTCGATGGAATCTCGAGCCCACGGGCTATTTTCGGCTTCTCTGGACCAGCGGCCCTCCTCGGTGCAGCGATGCGCCAAAGCGAGACTTCCCAGGCCTTTCCTGAGCCGATCCTCGTCGCGCCGATACACCTTCAACTGGCGCAGCACCCTGGAGATCCCCTCTCGCACCGACTTGGGGAGATGGGTGGACGAGGACTTCCGGTGGATCAAGGTATCGAGGTGAGAGAGCAACTCGGGAGCGATCAGGGCGGTGATTCCCATCGCCTGGTGCACTCGTTGCCCGGCAGCCACCAGACCATCGAGCCGATCCAGAGCCTCGAGCCACGGGACCAGGCCTTGCGATTCCTCCATCCAGTCCCCGACGACCGGCATCAACAGATCGAGGTATCCCAGCTGTTGCAGCGTCTGGAAGTAGTTACGAGCGTGGCCTGAGCCCAGATCCTTGTAGAACTCCTCCAGCAATCGCGCTGGATTCGCCTTGAGGATCTGCCCACGACAGCGCTCCATCGCCGCCACCGTTTCTCCGGAGAGCTGGAATCCAGTCCTTCCAGAGTGACGGATCGCTCTCAGCATCCGCACCGGATCCTCGTGAAAGGATCGATCCGGATCTCCGATCATCCGTACCACTCCATCGCGCAAATCCTTCACTCCACCGACATAATCGATGACGGTGAAGTTCGAGACATCATAGAACAGGCCGTTGATGGTCAGATCGCGGCGATGCGAATCCTCACCAGGGGTTCCGAAGACATTATCACGGTGAATCATCTCCCCATCGCGAACCACCTCATCCGCTTCCCCGGAGGAACGGAATGTAGCGACTTCGAGAATCTTACCGTCACGGTAATGGAGATGAGCGAGGCGAAATCTGCGACCGATCAGTCGGCAATTACGGAAGATCCGTTTGACCTTGCGAGGAGTTGCATCGGTGGCAATGTCGAAATCCTTGGGAGTCTTGCCGATCATCAGATCTCTGACCGCTCCACCGACCAGATAGGCGACATGCCCCTCATCGATCAAGCGATAAAGCGCACGGAGCGCATCGCGATCGATTTTATTGCGAGAAACTCCATGATCTCCACGCTCGAGGATTCGCGGTTGAGGAATCTCCGACGAGGGGTCCTCGGACTTCGAATTCGTGCTCTTCTGCTCCATCGAAACGGCCTCGAGAGCCGCTCGATCGAGGGTCGATTCCGAGGGCGCTTCCGGCGTTTCGGTGCGCCGCCTCTTCCGAGATTTCGGAGATTTCGAAGATCCTCTTTTGGAGTCCGCTGCACCGCCGGGTTGAGGAATCGGATCCAACCCGGCCAGAAAATCATTTCCGGGTACGGGTGGGTGATCTCTTCCAGAATCCTCGGGATGCGATTGCTGCAACTGGGATCCATTCCACTTCAGTATGACGAGGACGCCGGTTCGAGTGGTCGATTCATCGATCACCGAATGCAAGTCTCTAAATGCAGGTCTCTAAATGCAGATCTCCGATGGCAGGTCTCTGACTTCCCATCGCAAAGCACAGGTACCTGGCGATGGAGTGCGATCCGGGTCGCATCTGCGAATCCCTACTTCTCCTTCGCCGGTCGTGAGCCTCGATTCAGGGTACATCAAGCAGCCCGAGGGGTCATCCAAACCCGCAGACTGAGGTCAGGAAACCACAGCAAGCGGTGACGGACACGGAAGTGAGCCTCCGGAGCGCCGTCGACTCAAGATGTTGGCAGAATCCAGCGGTTGGCCGGGGAATAGTATCGAAGGATCCACAGTGCCAGCGCTTGCCAGCGCGTGCCAGCGTGTGCCAGCAGAGGAGGCGGGAGGCGGGAGGCGGGAGGCGGGAGGCTATTCAGCCCAGCGAGGGTAACGACGCACCACCCCGACCACGACGCCGCGGATCTCCACTTCATCGACGATGATCGGATCCAATTCCTCATTGGCGGGTTGCAGGCGAAATTGCTTCTTTCCGTCCGCTCCTGAGTGATGGAAGAACTTCTTCAGGGTCGCCCCCTCGATCCCCTCTTTCTCGAGGATCGCCACCACCAGTTCACCATCGTCTGCCACCTCTCTACGCTCGACCAGCACCATGTCTCCATCGTGAATTCCATCATCGATCATCGATGTCCCGCGCACCCGCAGGGCGTAGTGGTCGCGCCCCATCGGTAACAAATCGGCCAGGTCGACTCGCTCCGGCGCTTCGACCGCCTCGATCGGTTCTCCGGCAGCAATCCGTCCCAGAATCTCGACCGGAACTCGCGGCAGACCGCTTTCCTGCTCCATGCGGCGAACCGGTTCATCGACGAATTGTGGGTCAAGAACCTCGATGGACCGGGCCTTGTACGGAACACTTTGAAGTGCTCCCTTACGCGCCAACTCCTTGATGTGTTCATGAATCGTCACCCGCGAAACATGGAAGTTCTCGGCCATCTCCTCGAGGGTCGGAGAGAGTTGCCGGTGGCTCCGGAACTGTTGTAAGAACTCCATGATTTCCAGCTGCTTGTTGGTGTAGTACACGGTTTACGCTTCCCTTCCGATCTCAGTCTGACTGATTCCAGCTCTGACGCTTCTCGCCAATGACTTCTCTTGCAAAAGATCGATGCCGCACCAGATCATCTCGCTAGAGCACACAGAAGAACAGAAGTGCTGTCGCCGGAACTCCGATCGCCGCCAGAACCAGTTCGAAGCGGGTCAGTCGATCGCCATCGATCTGCGTCCCATCATCTTTGACCTGACGCTCCCCGATGAGTGAGGCGATCGGCGACCAGATGTGCCGTCCTTCCCGGGGGTTCAGGGCATCGGGCTGCAACACGCTGGCACTTCCCTGTTGCCTGGCACACTGCTGTGAACTGTGGGTGGCAGCAATCCCCCGGCGACGAGCACGCCTCCGGTCGACTGCGGCCCAGGCCTGGTGAGCGACGCACCAGAGAGACGGAAAGGTGGGAAGCTTCGGAGTGTTCGATACGAGTGGGTCCACCCGAGGATCCACCGATGTACCGGCTCCACGAGGCGACAGCGAGCCTGACCGGGCTCTGCGTTGCCGATCAGAAGAGCCCGGACGCCGGGGGTCTCCCTCCGATTGCGCCGGATTGGATCCGGGCTGGAGAGGGAAGATCTCCAGCTGGCAATCGATACGAGGGGCCCCACCAGGCGTTCCGGACATCAGGGTCTGCATCGTGTTCGATCGTGCGGTGGCGGTCGTATCGGCCGCTTGTGACAACTGCGGCGGTGACAACTGCGGCGGTGACAACTGCGGCGGTAAAGACTGCGGCGGTAAAGACTGCGGCGGTAAAGACTGCGGCGGTAAAGACTGCGGCGGTAAAGACCGCGGCGGTAAAGACTGCGGCGGTAAAGACCGCGGCGGTAAAGACTGCGGCGGTAAAGACCGCGGCTGTGTTGACCGTGGCTGTGTTGACCGTGGCTGAGTCTTGTTCATCTGCATCTCTGGCTCCAAAATTAGAGGATCGCAAGTCTCCAGGTTTGTCCGGGTCTCCAGTTCTCTTGCCCGTCCTGCTCGATCTGCCTGTCCTGCTCGATCTGCTCGTCCTGCTCGATCTGCCTGATCAGCCAGATCTGCCTGCTAGCGGTTCCGCACGGTCGAAGTATCATGTTGTCGTTCCGATCGTGCCGCACTGTTCGCTGTTCGCTGTTCGCTGTTCGCTGTTCGACTGTTCGACTGCTCTCGAGTCCACAGCCTGCGGGAGCCTGTTTCTGCTGCTGGAGTTCTGGTCCTTCCACTGCGGTCGGCAACCCAGCATTGTTAGGGAGATCTTCGCCGAACAAAACCCTAACATCAAGGGATTCCGGGATGCCCCAATTTTCAACATAAATGTCTGTTACTGAAGGAGTTAACTCTTGAAAACTCGATCCTACGTAAAAAAATGTTTGGGTGATGTTCGGGTTTCCATGCTGGCGTGGCTGCTGCTGGGGTTCAGTTCTCTGGGTCCTGCACCTCTCTTCGCAGCGGATCCGGTCCAAGACTTCATCCGATTCTTTCGTTCCGGCAGTAGCAGCGCCCAGTTGCAGACCTCGGTGACCCGTTATCGAAATCCTCAGACGGGCCAACTGGTGAGTCTGGTCGGCGCAGTGCACATCGGAGAATCGAACTACTTTCAGCGGATTCAGCAGGAACTGGACCAGCACGACCTGGTGCTCTACGAGATGGTCGGTGGCCCGGCACCCGGCTCTCCAGAAGATGACGATGAGTCGCCTCCTTCCGGCTCTCGCAAAAATAACAGTCTCCGCTTCATCTCCACCTTGCAGCAGTCGATGCAGGACATCCTTCAGCTGGAACACCAGATGAGTCAGATCGATTACACCCGCGGTAATCTGCGCCACGCAGATCTGACCTCACGTGCGTTCGACACGGCATTGAAGGTCAATGGCCTGTTCCACATCGACCCCGATGCGTTGTTCACAGGACTCGCTCCTGCCATGCTCGATGGCTTCGGCTTGCAGGCGGCCCTCTCTTCTCAGGATGATCAGACGGTCAATCGAGTGCGCTGGGTGATGGCCAAGATGCTCGCCAATTCGGTGGGACAGATGGCCCTGCTGGGGGTCAAAGATATCGAAAAACCGCAAGACCTGATCCTCGGCATCCGTAATGATCACCTGTGGCAGGTGTTTCTGGATTCACTTCCGGAAGGATGGCGAAGAATCGCCATCTTCTACGGAGCCGCACACCTGCCAGACATTCGCAGGAGATTACTGGAGCAAGGCTGGATCGAGGAAGAATCGCTCTGGATTCCCGCCTGGATGATTCCAGTCGCAGATCCGCAACCCGTCATCGAACTCGAACGACGAGCCCGTCTCTGACAGGAGGCCACTTGAAACCAACTCGCAGGGTCACCATCGCAGGGGGATCCATCACCCCATTCATCGGCAAGTTTCATCCGGATTTCATCTGGAAGAAGCACCCAGATTTTGGTCACAAGGAAAATCCGACCCTGGAACAACTGCTCCACCGCGTCGCCCTTGGAGCGTGTGCCGATGTCGACATCGATCCGGCACTCATCGACCGTGGATACGTCGGTAACTTCGTCGGAGAATTGTTCTCGAATCAGGGCCATCTCGGTGCGATGACCGCCGCCGCTTCTGAAGGCTTTCTCCACACACCCTTTACCCGGGTCGAAGGAGCGTGTGCGTCGGGAGGGCTGGGCATCGCCGCTGGCGTCGATGCGATCCAGGCTGGAGCGGATCTGGTACTGGTGGTGGGAGCCGAGGTGCAGACCACCCACAATGCCAAGGTCGGTGCGGATTTCCTCGCCCGTGCCTCGCACTATGAGAAGGAACGAGGCATCGACGAGTTCACTTTCCCTGCGATGTTTGCCCGAAGAACCATGGCCTACTGCCAGCGCCATGGGGTCACACCCGACCAACTGGCGCCGATCGTTGTCAAGGCGTACGCCAATGGCAACCGCAATCCCAATGCCCACATGAGGACGGTCACCATGACCGAAACCCAGGCCGCGGGCTCCTCCGAAAGTAATCCGTGCTTCCTCGCCAACGAGGAACTGAATCCTTGGCTGCGGCTCAGCGACTGCTCGCAAGTATCTGACGGAGCTTGCGCAGTGATCCTGTGCTCCGATGAAGGTCTCGAAAAGCTCGGCAAAGGTGCCGACCGCGCAGTACAGATCACGGCCTGTTCCGTCGCCTGTGGTCCACTCGGTGCCGTCCCCGACTACACCCAGATGGATGTGACTGCAGCCGCTGCCAGTCGCTGTTATTCCGCGACCGGCTGGGATGCCACTGACATCCAGATCGCCGAGGTTCACGACTGCTTCAGTATCACCGAAGCGTTGATCTGCGAAGCGCTGGGATTTTGTCAGGAGGGAGAAGGGATGAAGATCGCCGCTGACGGAGTCACTTCTCTCGAGGGATCCCTTCCCGTCAATAGCGGGGGAGGGCTGATGGCGTTTGGCCACCCAGTGGGCGCTACCGGAGTGAAACAGATCTTCGAGATCTACCGCCAGATGAACGGCCTTTGCGGCGACTACCAGGTCGCCACGGCTCCCGAGCGAGGACTCTGTGCCAACATGGGTGGAGACGACCGAACTTCCGTGGTCACGTTGCTCGAGAGGAAGTAGGAACCAAGTGTCAGACTCCCACAGTCATCTGCCGCTGGATGTGGCCTCGGCCATCTCGGCGAGACGCTCGACCAAGGACTTCCGCTCCGATCCGATCGACCCCGAGATTCTCGACCAGATCCTGCACCTCACCACCGAAGCTCCATCTTCCTGGAATCTTCAGCCGTGGCGCATCGTGGTGATCGATGATGCGGATTCAAGAGCCCGCTTGCATCAAGCATGCTTCAGCCAGCGGCAGGTGCTAGAAGCGCCCGTCACCATCGTCTTCGCCATCGACCAGGGCGCATGGGAAAAGGATATGGAGCCGATCATCGAGCAGGCTCAAGAGCGTGGAGCCTGGCCTCCGCAGTACTGCGATATCGCACGTCAGGCGATTCCCGGCGGACAGAATGCACTGTCGGCGATGGGACGGCTGCGAGAGTACGCCATCAAGGATGCGATGATCGCCGCCACTCATTGCGTGCTGGCGGCGACCTCTCTGGGTCTCCAGACCACCTTCATGAACGGCTGGCGTGAAAACGCCGTCAAGGAAGTGATCGGCGCCAGCGACCGAGATGAGATCGGGATTGCAGTGCTGGTGGTGCTCGGTCATGCCGACGAGACACTGCCCCACCCGGGACGGGTCGATCGTTCGGAGACGGTCTATCGCCAGAGGCTGCCACGGCCCTGACACGATCCCGAGAGTTCAACCGACAGTTAGACCTGGCCCTCGGAACCGAGCGCGGCCTGGGAGACATCTCCTTCTCGATCGAAGTAAAATCCCACATCCGAGGACTCGATCCGGGTGGCGAAGACAAGGGATGCGATTCGATCCCGATCGGTAGCAGAGAGTCCGACAAATTTGACTCCGACCCCACCTTCCGGATCCTCTCCGATGGGCACTTCCTCCACCACCCGTCCAGTGATGTCCTTCGCTTCGAGGGAGGGAACCCCGCGAATCACCAGCAGGTCACCCTTCTCCAGGTCGGCATCGGTATCGATCGCCAGACCACCGGTCCCCAGATCGACCAGTTGAGCCTGATGAAGGATCTCACGATCTGGATCGTGGTATGCGTCCTTCCCCAGCGGAAGATGGAGAAATCGGATCGGAGCATCGATGGGGATGCGAGCGAAACGACGCCGTTGCTCGACCCTGATTCGCTCAGGAGTTTCGAAGAAGAGGAACCACTCGCCCAGTTCTCTTTTCTCCTGTAAACGGGTTTCGAAGTGGAGGCCTCCCAGATGCTGGCGGAAGAAGACAACTTCGAGATCATCTCCCATCTGCCATGAAAGGTCTGTCTGCGTCGGGTCTGAATGCTCGACGACGCGAACCGCAATGCTATGAGCATCGCAATGAATGGTGATGGTTCGTAACAGAATTCCGTCCGGCCCCTGAACCAGTAACTCTTCTTCATCGAAGGGCAATGACACCCCCTGTGAATTGGAACTGGGCACTTCCCAGCCGCGGCGAACCCGGATTCGATCGAGGGCTCTTCTCATCTCGAGATCCCTCATCAAAGCTGGATCCTGTCCGAGAGCGAGACGAAGAGCATGCTCGAAGGCAAAGCGTGAGTTGAGCAAGCGATCAGGCTCTTTCTCCGCCGACAGTTCCAGCAATCTCACCAGTAGCCTGGTTTCAGGCCCCTCGATCCCACGAGCGAGTAAACCATCGACGACCTTGGCGGTATCGAAGCCGGGAACGGTCCCCTTCTTCGATTCCTGAGGCACCGCCCCCTGAAGGCGACGCTTCTGCCACAGCAAGATCAGCAGCGAGAACACCGGAATCAGCCAAAGCCAGTCGAAATCGGGGGTCATCGAGGATCCTCATCCAGTTGAACGGCACGGAACATTCCCATGCCTCCACCATCGACTCGATGAGGGTAAATCTTTAGGAGTATTGCAGATCTTTGCGGTCCTTCAGCGTCCGGCGACGATGTAACTGCCCCGGTTCTGCTCGGCCAGTTGCTCCATGAAGGTCGAGGTGAATCCGACCGAGATGGTGTGAATCGTCACCTGGCTCTCCTCATTGAGGCGCAGGATCTCCTCGAGGATTCGCTCCGTGTCGATGAAGGTACCCATGCTGGGAGCCCCATCGGAGAGGAAGAAGATGGTATCCACCTCACCGGCCTTCAGCACCTCGGCGAGGGAATCATAGATGTTGGTACCCCCTCCTGGCTGCAGCCCGAGTACGAATTGCTTGGCACTCTTCACCGATTTCTTCGACAACCTGACCGGTTTGGGATGGAGATTGACTGGATTGTTGCTGAATCGAACCAGGTTGAAGAAGGTACCGGGTCGCAGTTTCTCCACTGCGGTGAGCAACTCATCCTTGGCCAGGGCGATTCTCTCCATCGTGTCCGATCCCCCACCCTCCCGCGGAACCGTTACCGACGCGCTCATGCTACCGGAGCAATCGATCACGAATGCGATGCGGCGGCTGACAATCTCGACTCCGAAATAGGAGGGAGTACGAGCCGCGTCAGGATCGGCCTTCCGGACATAGGTTTGCCCGCCTTCTTTCTCCGCCTCACGACGTGCGATATCGACCGGGTCATAGCGATCTCGTTCTCGTTCCCAGTACTTGCGCCAATCGGCCACCTCTGGACCCAGGTCTGCACCGGTCGCCGCAATCAGACACGCCACCACTTGCGGTAACAGCGCACCCTTCTCCCGTTCCATCGCATCGAGCAGGGCATCGATCAGACGCGCATCGCGCTCCTTGCCGAGAGAGCGCAAAGCTGCGGATCGAACCTGCCAGGCGGGATCGACCAGCGCTTCGATGCGGCGCACCAGGCTCACCTCGCTGGAGACCTTGCCAAGTGCGGAGATGACGAGGGTGCGAAGCGAGACATCCTTGCTGTTTCCGAGGGCCAGTAGCATCTCCTGCGCCTCGGTCGGGTCGAGTCGAATCAGTGCCCTCACCGCTTCCCGCTGGAACTCGATGTCGCGTCTCAACTTCCTCGAAGCCAGGATGATCTCCTCCACCGATGAGGAGGAGCCCAGTTGCGCCAGAGCTCTCACTGCAGCTCTCCTCAATACTGGAGATGGATGCATCAGCAATCCTGCAAGAATCGGCTCTGCCGGCAGGTAGTGGGCTCTACCGAGCACATCGGCCGCTGCATATCGAGCCAGCAAAGGGGCCCGATCTGCATCCAGGTTCTTGTCACTCAACCACTTCAACGCCTTGGGATCACGCACCGAACGAAGCGAGCGGAGAAGTTGATCAAACTTCCTTCGCTGCTTCTGCGGCATCTTCTCGGGATCGGTCCCTTCAGGGATGAATCCCACCATCATCCGGGTCGCCTCACGACTCCCGATCCTTCCGAGGAGATCGATGGCAGCGGAAGCCACTGCCACTTGCGATCCCTTGGCCCAGCGCTCCAGTGGTGTCAGTGAGACTTTCTGCAGATGCCGTGGCCGCAACGCGTCGAGCACCTGGCGGCGGCCGAGCGAGGTCAGCGATGGCAGATGCTTCAGCACCAGCCGTGCGGCCTCATGATCTCCCACCGCTAGCAGCGGTACCGCCGCGATCGCCTGGATGTTCTTATCTGGATGACCGAGCAACTGGCGCAGAAATCGCTCCGATTCGCGACAACGACAATCCCCCGCCTCAGCCAGTACCTTTTCGAGATCCTTGACGCCCTTGCTTTTCTCCGCATAAGGAAGCGCACTCCAGCGAGCCAGTTCCCGCTCCCAGTCCCTCACCACCTGAAGCATCCGTTCTCGCGGTGGACGAAGGGTCGCCAGCCGGTCCCGCGCCTTGCGCGCCGCCCCCTCCCTGGGGAATCGAGTGATGAGCCGATTCCAGGTCGAGCGAGCCTGGTCATACTTGCCCTGCTCGCGCAGACAGAATCCGCCATCATAGAGGCACTCTGGCACCAGCTCGTGCTCGGGAAACTTCACCGGAACCTGGTCAAAGTGAGCCTGCGCGCCAGCCCAGTCGAACGATTCCTCGAGGCAATGCCCCAGCCCGTGGAGTGCCACCGCCATCGTGTCTGCACCGTCATCGAGGTTCAGGTATTGCTGATACCCTTCGCGGGCAGGACGAGTTCGACCGAGCCGCCGCTGGCACTCGGAGCGGTACGCCAGAGCCTGACGCGCTGCGGCAGTCTCGGGCCATTGCTGACGGATCTGCTCGAACTGCTCCTCCAGTTCGAGCAATCGCTCGGTGCGTGCCTTCGCCTGCCGCGGCAGCGAACCGAGTCGCTCGACCGACCGATTCAATTGATCGAGCGCGTCTTTTTCGGGTCCCTGGATCGGTTCTTCAGGCGAGTCTAACGGATCCAACGGATCCAACGGATCCAACGGGTCCAACGGGTCCAACGGGTCCACCACATCATCCGCAGGCGCTGGCTCCTGCAGCAGCGGCGTCAACATCGGCGTCAACATCGGCGTCAACATCGGCTTCAGCATCGGCTTCAGCATCGGCTTCATAAGTGCTGCGACGGGAGTGGGTCCCATCGTGGTGAAGATCACCAGCCACAGTCCCAACCACAATCCCCTGCTCCAGCGGGTTCGCTGGCACTCGCTCGGGAACCGGGCCAGGGGACTCGTGATCTGGCAGAAGATGAGATTCATGAAAGAACTCCCTGTACCTTCGTTCCCCGTTGCAAGCATCCTACACTCCGTCGGGCATCCCTGCGAGGTGACGAGAGATCACGATGACTGCGATCACCATGGCACATGCCAGGCCCAACCACATCGGTGCCTTCTCACGAATCGAGGCCAGAGCAGCGGATTTCCCGACCATCGCATTGCCGATGAATAGGATCATCAACGCCAGCAGAAACTTGATACCAAACAGCATGTGATAGGAGAGACCTGCGGCTTCGGATGACTTCTGTAGATCCGCCTTGGGCATTCCCAGGACCATCAATTGATACACTCCGGTACCGATCAACAGGACCATTCCGATGTGCATCATCGGAGCCCAACGACCGCGAATCGCCTCACGGAGCTTCTCAGAATCGGCCGCTGCCGAGACCGCCGGATGAATCGCACGCCACTGGAAGAGTAGGGTCCCTGCGATGAAAAAAGCGACGATCACATGCACCAAGGTGCTGACTTCAGCTCCAGACAATGTAGTTCCAAACAATGTAGTCCTCCTTACGAGCAATGGTTGTACTGAAAGGGTTTGCCCCACATCATGCCCGCAGTGAGAACAAATACCATCGAAGAATCAGGAGGCCGATTGTCCAGTGCGCAACTCAGTCCCGATTCATTTGTCGACAAACTGGGTGCCGCTCGTGCCAGTGCCATATTGAGAACTCCCTACGGAGATCTTGCTGTCGATGCGATGAAATCCGCCATCTCCGCTGGATTTCGTATCTGCGAGTTCACCCTGACGATTCCCGGGGCACTTCAGCACATCGAGACCATCGCCTGCCAATATCCGGATGTGACGGTCGGGGCGGGCACGATCCTGACTCCGAAGCAGGCGCGGGATGCGGTCTCGGCCGGTGCTCGTTTTCTCGTTTCTCCAGTACTCGATGTCCAGGTGGTCGAGACCGCCGCCGAACTGGGGGTCGCCATCATCCCGGGGTGCAGCACCCCGACCGAGATGCTGGCCGCTCACCAGGCGGGCGCTCCGCTGGTCAAGTTGTTCCCGGGCCCGGCCGGTGGACCCCAATGGGTGCAGGCGGTTCTGGGTCCACTTCCGTTCCTCAAGATCATTCCCACCAGCGGAGTGAACTTGCATAATGCCGCTGAATTTCTGTCCGCCGGCGCACATGCCATCGGGTTTGTCGCACCTCTCTTCAACCCCGTGGCCATCGAGAAACAAAATTGGTCACAGATCGAAGATTGTGGTCGAGAGTTACTCGCTGCTTGTCAACAGACTCGATAGCCTGACGATGACACCCGTCCGAAGAAGGGAGTTGGAGTGACCTATTTAGGCAAGGAAACGACATTTCGCTGGCTCGGCCATGCATCGTTTTTGGTTGGAACACCTTCCGGCCGCAACATTCTCATCGATCCATGGCTGGAAAACCCCAGTTGCCCTGACGATTGTAAGGAGTTCGAGCAAGTCGACCTGATCTTGCTGACTCATGGACACTGGGATCACTTCAACAGTGTCGTTCCACAGGCCAAGAAGCATGGCGCTCGCGTCGTGTGTAATGTCGAACTGGCACACTGGCTGAGAAAGCTCGGCCTCGAAGATGACCAGGTGATCGAGATGAACAAGGGTGGCACTGTCGAGGTGTGCGGACTTCAGGTCACCATGACCGATGCCCGACACTCTTCGGGTGTGATCATCGATGACGAGTATCGATATGCCGGTGAAGCGTGCGGATTTGTGGTGGAGACGGAGAACGAATTTCGCTTCTTCTACGCCGGAGACACCTCGGTATTTGGTGACATGGCGTTGATCGCCGAATTGTACTCGCCGTCGATGGCGATCTTGCCCATCGGAGACGTTTACACCATGGGCCCCAGGGAAGCGGCCAAGGCGGCCCATCTGCTCGGGGTCCAGATGGTGATTCCGATGCACTACGGCAGTTCCCCGGCACTCCATGGGACTCCCGAGCAATTGCGGGAAGCGATCGGCAACTTACCCATCGAGGTGATCGACATCGAACCTGGCCAGACCATCGAGTGACGATGAAAAAACGATCATCCGATCGCATCGGTTCTCTTCTGGTGTTGACCAATCCAGGGTCGAGACGAGCCTCCGAGGTTCGAAAGGAGCTCGAGGATACCGTTTCTTCTCTCGATCCAGCACCCCGAATGACCTGGTGTGAAGTGACCTCTACACCCGAGGATCCTGGTCCCGTCGATCGTATCTTCATCGTCGGTGGCGATGGCACGGTCAACCTGGCGCTGAGGTGGCTCGCACAAGTAGCGGTCGAGGCACCGGCAGCGATCATTCCGGCAGGAACTGGAAATAATCTGGCGCGCGGTCTGGGTATCCCCACCACTCCTGCCCGGTCGATTGCACTGGCACTCGATTCCACGACCACTCGCAAGATCGACGCGGTGCACTACACCCTCGATGATGGTTCGACAGGATGGATGTTGCAGGTCGCCGCACTGGGATTCCCTGCCGTGGTGGCGAGAAGATTTGATCGGTTACGACGACAACCCGTGATCCACCATCCGATCCGCTGGCTGGGAGATTTCTTCTACAGGATTCTTGCCATCATCACCCTCTTCAGCCGTCACACCGCTCCGATCGAATGGAAATTCAAGACTCATGACCGCTCCTGGGAAGCCGCTGGAATGGCACTGTTTCTGGGCAATGAGGGGACCATCGGAGGTGGATTTCGGCCATGCCCGAATGCGCTGCTCGACGATGGATTACTGGACCAGTGCCTGATCCCCTCCCTCACTCCCTGGTCCGCGATGAAGTTATTCCCGAAGATCTCCAGAGGCACCCATCTCGAAGCGTGTCCCGACCTCACCTACAGGCAAGACGAGAAGATACGCATCGAGCAGCCAGCCGGACCTTTTCTGGTCGACGGGGATATCGTCGGAAATCCTCAGGCCATCGACCTCGAGGTACTGGCGCGCCACTTTGAGGTGTTCCTGCCACAGTCATTCGAAGAGACGTCATTCGAAGAGA
>CAVOEM010000044.1:0-16123 GCA_963694575.1 Planctomycetes bacterium UBA1146
TTCATCCCTCTCGATCGAGAAGTAGAAGCGCAACATCGTCTCGTCGAGGAAATCGCGGCTCGTAAGGTCCGCCAGGAAGCAATCCTGGCGGCACTTCCGGAAGTCGTGATCTTGCTCGACGAGGCATTTTGCATCCAGTACTCCAATATCGCCGGCGAAAAGCTGTGGGGAACAATTTCGGCGGACCCGAGCGACTGTTCGATTTGCGGACTCGCGGTGATTCACTTCATTCACCCAGACGATCGGAGCCTCTGGACTGCGCTTCTCGAATCGGTGTTGAATGGTGATTCGCTCGAAAATGTGGGACTGCTCAGAGTTCGAGGGGCAGGCGATGAGTTGGTCTGGATGAACACCAAGATCTGCCAGCTTGCTGACGGCGGATTGCTTTGCACGCTCGAGGATTACACCACTCGTCGCCGTCACGAGGCAGAGTTGACCAAGTCTCAGCGTCTGGAATCGATCGGTCGCCTTGCAGGCGGACTGGCCCACGACTTCAACAATTTCCTTTCAATCATCATGGGCAATCTGGATATCGCGAAGATCAAACTGGGGTCGACGGAGTTGGTGAAATCAGAACTTGAAATCGCCATCAAGGCATGTATGAAGGCCAGCGACATCACCAAGCAGATGTTGACCTTCAGCAAGGGTGGGGCTCCGAAGACGGAGATCGCCTCGGTTGTGGATCTGATTGAGGAAGCTTCAGAAATGAATGTTCATGGTTCCAAGTTGAAGGTTCACTTCGAAATCGACCAGAGTATTTCTGCGGTGGAAGTGGATGTCGGTCAAATACACCAAGTGTTTGGAAATTTGATCATCAATGCGGATCACTCCATGCCCAATGGAGGAAACCTGTCGATACGAGTGACACGCGGTTCTCTTGCTGAGGGGTCGCAAGGGGAGAACGATTTGAACGCTGCGGTCATCGAATTCGAAGACCAAGGCTGCGGCATCGCGGAAGACAAGATTGACATGGTGACCGACCCTTATTACACCACCAAGCCGGATGGAACTGGCCTGGGACTGAGTACCGCATTCTGGATCATCCAACGTCATCATGGGAGGTTGAGTATCAAAAGCACCATCGGACAGGGGACGACGGTTCGCATCGCCCTTCCTCTCAGTAAACAAGCCATCAACGATAAAAAAACTTCAGAGAGCACCCCTATAGGGAATCGGGATTATCGCATCTTGATCATGGATGATAACGACGAGGTCCGTGATGTACTGAGGATGATGCTGGAAACCCTGGGGCATCGGGTGGAAGTGACTTCGGATGGCCAGCAGTGTGTTGCGGCGTATGAGAAGGCCTTCGATAGTGACCACGCATTTGACCTGGTGGTCTTGGACCTCACAGTGCCGGGCGGGTTTGGTGGACGTTGGGCGTTCGAGAAGTTGAGAGAAGTAGATTCTCGGGTTTGCGCCGTTGTGGCGAGTGGATACGGCAATGATTCTACACTCGCTTCTCCGGAAGCTTACGGTTTCAAAGCCCGGTTGCAAAAGCCGTTCTTGATCAGTGAACTCGAGAAGGTGATCGAGCAGGTCCTCAGCTAGTCCACCATGCGAACTTCAATTTCCATGCGAACTTCAATTTCCATGCGAACTTCAATTTCCATGTGAACTTCAATTTCCATGCGGATTTTAACTTCTGGCTTCATCGATGTTGAATGGCCGAGCACTGTGTATCGCACGAAGAAGCGGCTGTCTCAGTCGGTTCATTGCGGAGAGGCATCTGATCGGGACCTTGCTCGTCTTTTCCAGATCAAGACGACCAGGCCAACGAAGATGATTGGCGTCAGAATCAAGATGGGTAGGCCGATGGGGCCCAACAGCAGTTTCATCGGCATCGACAGTGGCATGTTGTGCTCGCTGGCATATTCGAGCAACCTCAGCCGTTCGCCGGTGGTGATGGCACGAACCACATCGAGGAGAGTCAGATTTTCATCATCCCTGTTGGTCGCGGCCACTCCAGTTCGCCCGCTGGAATCGATGAGTTCCCAGCCATTGGGAGCCAGCATCGGATAGACATTCTGGCCCTCGAACATCACGCCGGTTTCGGCATGGGCACGCACCCGATCCCCGATCTCCGGTGTCGGATCCTGGGCCGGGCCGCACCGACTTGGATCCCCTTCGTCGTGGAGGAAACTGAAGAACAGATCCCCTGGCGGCACCGTGCCCTTCTCGACCTTGTCGGGCCGAACGGTCGCCGTCCAGCGACGAGACAGGGAGTTCTGGCTCTCGGCGATGAGTCGATGTTCGATCGCCACCACGGTGCCGGTGACGATCACCGATGAGAGCTGTTGTAATTGTTCCTTCGTATACGGGATCTTCCCCGCCTCGAGAAACGCAGGAGTCGTTGCGATGAAGATCCAGGAGATGAGGACCGGCGCGAGCAGTCGATGGATAGACAACGATGAAATGAAGAGAGATGAGTCAAACTGGGATTGCCGCATTTTTTCCTGTCTCGAGAATCGCCTGATGTCTGCAGCGAGCATTGAACACCGTGTTATGTCATGAATCCTAGTCTCTATCGAACATGACTGGAACAGAGATGTCGGAGCCGGGAGCCATCTAGACTGCGCCCAGGTGACCGGTGGTGGATTTATCTCCATGATCGATGATCGCGTGAATGGGTAGATTCGATCCTTGATGCGTCGCCGGTGATTGGTGCTTTCGATCTGGACAGCGGAAGCGAATCTGTTTGTGATTCTGTCATCCTATTTCTGTCCTGACGAAGATAGACGAGATATTTGCGACGCCTTTGAATGAAAGAGCCTGATCCTTGAGGGTGTTTCGTAATCGACGGTCTATTGTTATTTATGTTGGGTTTGTTTTGTTAGTAGTACAAAGTTTTTATGTCCGATTTGGAATGAGATTCTGATCAATAGAGGTAATACTTAGCGATTCGGTGGGGTCAAAATCGAACCCAGGTCGTCTCAGTTCCTTTTCAACTTGTTCCCCTTCTCATAAAGGAGGGGATTCGGTCTTATTTCATCCTTCAAGGGAGGTCTTCATGCTTCGATTTACTCTTCTCGCGTGTAGTGTTTTTCTATTGCTTGGAACTACGGCATTTGCGGATGACGATGTTCCCTTTCTGAACTTCACACTGGTCGATCCTCTCCCGGAGTCGATCATCGGTGAGCCTGTGGATGACACCGAAGTGGAACTGGAACGCATCCAGGGTGGCGTGGTGATCGAAGGAGAAACTGCAGGGTTGCTTCCTGATCATGCCTATACCATCTGGGCTCTGGTCTTCAACAATCCGGCTGGGTGTAACGATGGGTGCCAGATCGCCGACGACATCGGTCCCGACTCAGGCTTCGCAGCGCTGTGGACCGGCATCGGATTTGTGGCGGACGAAGATGGGGAAGCAGAGTTCGAAGCGGTCATGATGGAAGGGGACCCGGCAGGCGAAGTTCTCATGGGTGAAGGACTCACCGATGCAGGAAACGCCGAGATCCACCTCATCGTCAGATATCACGGCCCGGCGGCTTACGATGATCCCGATCTGCTGGAAGACCAGCTCACCACCTTTGGTGGTGGTTGCGTTGAGTTCGGTTGCGATGATGTTCAGTACGCCGTCTTGGAGGCTGAACGCGACGATGATGACGATGACGATGACGATGACGATGATAACGATGATAACGATGACTACGACGACGATGACGACGACGATGAAGTTTCATTCCTCCACTTCATGCCGGACGCCTCTCCCCCGGAGCCGATGATCGGTGGTCCGGTAAACGACACCGAAGTGGAGCTGGAACGCATCCAAGGTGGCGTGTTGATCGAGGGTGAAACTTCTGAGTTGCTTCCTGGGCACGCCTACACCATCTGGGCTCTCGTCTATAACGACCCGGATGGATGTAACGACGGATGTGACATCTTCGACGACATGGGTTCCCACTCGGAATTCTCAGCATTGTGGTCCGGCATCGGATTCGTGGCGGACGAAGATGGAGAAGCAGAGTTCGAAGCGGTCATGATGGAAGGGGACCCGGCAGGAGAGGTCCTCATGGGTGAGGGACTCACCGATGCCGGAAACGCCGAGATTCACCTCATCGTCCGCCATCACGGTGCCGCTGCCTATGATGATCCAGATCTGCTAGAAGCACAGCTCACCACCTTTGGCGGCGGCTGTGAGGAGTTCGGTTGCAACGACGTTCAGTACGCTTTTCTAGTGGCTGACGATGATGACGACGACGACGATGGCGATGGCGACGAGTACTCATTTGTCGAGTTCATGATCGGAAGCCCTCTTCAAAATTCAGATTCCGGGGATGCCATCGCTGGATCCGAGATCCGTTTCGAACAGTTCGATGATGGGTTCTTCATCGAGGCGGAGACCTCCGGTCTCGAGCCGGGATTCACCTACACCATCTGGGCCGGGGTTTTCAATGATCCGGGAGAATGTGCTGGAGATTGTGACATCTCTGACTTCGGTGTCGATGGGTGGTCGATCCTGTGGACCGGTGTGGGCTTGGTTGCCGATGAAGATGGGGAACTCGAGTTCGAAGCGATCGTCATCGAAAACGAACCTGCGGGCGAGATTGTCACCGGACCTGGGCTGACCGACATGGACAATGCCGAGATTCACCTGTTCGTTCGCAGTCATGGACCGGCATCCGATGATCCAGAAGTTCTGGAGGCTCAACTCAGCCAGTTGATGGGAGGGTGCGACATCTACGGCTGTGGTGTTCCTCAGTATGCGGTGCTGGTTGCCGGAGATTGAGCTGGTTGCATCCGATGGAGCGGGTGGCTCAGTAGCGGGGCCTGGCTTCGCTGACGACCGGAACCGAAAGGGTGGCACCTTCGGCCATCTCGACCTCATCGAGATGGCCGGAAATCCACTCGTCCCCGTTCACGATGATGGCGTGGATATGTAGATTTGATCCGTGATGGGTCATCACCCCATGTTGATCCCTGGCGAAGAAACCCACCACCCGCAGCGCTGTCGATACGCCATGCTGCCGCCACGGTTGTTCCTCTGGAGCCAGATCGGGTGTTGCAACGGGGCAGTACCCGTTGATCACGTGCAGCTGGTAGCTACTTGCGATTCCCTCGATGAAAAATGGAAAGGGTTTGTCGGTGTCGATGCCGTGAGATCTGGCGACCTCCTCGATGGATTGCTCGAGTGAAGGCGAGTCCGGGAGCGGGTCTTGATGCCAGGTTTCGACGTGCGCAAGCGTCATCAGGGTTGCAGAACCGGGGTTCGGATCGTCTCTGGTGGTGGAAGCGCGGATTCCATCCGGTGTGGTGGCGACGAAGATCTGGCCATCGAAGACTGTGATCTCCCCCTGCAGATCGGTCAGTGCGCCGACACCGACGGCATGAGGCTGCTGGCGAATCTCAGCGAAGGAGATGCGTGATTGCGTGTTTCCCATCCGAAGCACATCTCGCATGCCGCCATATTGTTCGACGAGATCGTGACTACCGGCGCAGCCGCAAAGAGAGATGCCAAGGAGCAAGAAACGGATCATTCTGCAGGTCCTCTCAAACATTGAACAGGAAGTGACACACATCCGCATCTCGCATGCTGTATTCCTTGCCCTCGACGCGTAACTTACCCGCCTCTCGGATCGCCTTCTCCGATTTGTACTGTTCCATGTCGGCGATCGAGTAGATCTCGGCACGGATGAAGCCGCGCTGAAAGTCGGTATGGATGACACCGGCGGCTTCCGGTGCGGTGGCTCCCTTGGCGACGGTCCAGGCGCGGATCTCCTTCTCGCCGGCGGTGTAGAAGGACTGCTGGCCGAGCAGCTCGTAGGTGGCGCGAGCCAACTTGGCGAGTGCCGGTTCGTTCATGCCGTAGTCGGCGAGCATCTCGACGCGATCGACTTCATCGAGTTCTGACAGTTCCTCTTCGATACGTGCGCAGACTGGCACCGCCTGACTACCACGTTCTTTGGCCAGTTTTCGCACCGAAGTGGCCATGGCTCCTTCACCGATGGCGTCGTCATCGGAGACGTTCATGACGAACATCTGTTTCTTGGTGGTGATGAGTCCGAGTCCCTTGAGCACACCAGGTGTCCGCGGATCCGATCCAAGATCGACCTCACGGGCGGGGCGGCCTTCCGCCAGTACCGGATACAATTTCTCCAGCAGGGCCAGTCGCAGAATCGCTTCATCCTCGCGACTGCGGGCCGCACGCTTCGCTTTATCGAGGGCACCTTCGACCGTCTGGAGATCTGCCAGCACCAGTTCGATCTCGATGGTCTCGATGTCTCGCAGCGGGTCGATGGTGCCATCGACATGAGTGATCTCTTCGCCGCCAGGGGCTTCCTCGAAGCAACGCACTACCTGGATGATGGCATCGGTTTCGCGGACATGGCTGAGAAACTTGTTACCGAGACCCTCCCCGGTACTGGCACCTCGAACCAGGCCGGCGATGTCGACGATCTTCAACGAAGTGGGAATCAGTTTCTGCGTCTCGATGTGGTCATTGAGGATGGCAAGTCTGGGATCGGGAATCGCTACGACACCGATATTGGGTTCGATGGTGGCAAAGGGGTAATTGGCAGCGTGAGCCCCGGCGGCGGTCAGCGCATTGAAGAGAGTCGACTTTCCCACATTGGGCAATCCAACTATTCCGGCTTCCATCGTTGTAACTCCTCAATACTGGATCCAGTTTGCTGGTCGGTCCTGGTGGATCAGAAATCGACGATCAGTGTCGGCAGATGAAGTGTCAGGATAGCGTGGAATCGACTGGTTGGGTGCCAATTTGGGTCGTATTCCTCCATCGAGATCGGGCTGTATTGCTCGATGAACTGCTCGATGAACTGCTCGGCATTCATTTTTTGGCTGAGCGCTCGATCCTCCTTGGTCGGATCTCGGGGATTACTTGCTGACCATCGGTGTATCCCTCTCTCTCCCAGCCGATTTGCAGAGGTGATTTTCCGACCCACTCGGTCTTCTTGCCCGCGACCTGCACCGAGCCACCTTTTGGATCAAAACTCAAGGTCGTGAACAGTGCTTCTCGATAGGGGCAGGTGTGACCGATCCATGGATGGGCTGCGTGAACTTCTGCGGGGTAACTGATATTTTTGTGATCCCCCCCGACCCATTGGTAGGAGGCCGAGTTGATATGCAGATGAGTGACATCTCCGGCACGAATCAGATCATCGATGTGAGTATGGCCGTTGATCACGAGAACGATCCGATCGGCAGCGCTGTTGAGTATCGCCTGCACCTCCTTGGCATTGTCGATGCAGGAAGGCCCTGCCAGAGGCTGGTGGCAGATGACCAGCATCGGACCTTGGTGGCTTTCGAGCTGCTCCTTCAACCACTCCATCTGCTCCGGGCCGATGTGAGATGGATAACCACCTTTGTGTGAGGGGGGTCGTTCGTTGCCATCGAGGACGATCAAACGAAGGCCCTTCACATCCCTGGTGTAGTAGCGACTCTTCATCTTCCACTCCTCGAGCAGTTGTTCAAAGCTCACGCCGCCGTCGGTGTCGTGATTGCCGATGACATGAAGTGCCATTGGGTGAGCTTTACGGAACTGCTCGAGGATCGGCCGATTCTGTTTTTTTGCCTGGGCGAAATCGCCCATTTGAAGGATGGCATCGGGGGGATCTGCAGCCATCGCCTCGAGAAAGGCATCGAGTCTGGCTGGGGCGTCATGCATTACATCGTGGTGGAGATCGGCGATCAGGCCGATCCGCACCGGTTTGGCCAGCCGTCGGGTGGCTGCGTGTGCCATCGACGGCAGTGCCAGCGAACAGGCGGCGGCTCCCACCACCTGGATGAATCGACGCCGCGGAAGGCGCATATTCCCTGATGGCAAATCGCAATATCTCGTGACCATGTTCACTCCTTGCAATGAGTCCGTGGATGCGACTTCAGGGTAGTCGATGGAAGACCGGACGACGAGGAGCCTCTGTTTGGCATCGGCAGACCATGGTCCTTCGTGGATCTCAGTAGTGCTGGGTAGGGATGGTCAACCACCGCTTGTTGGCGCTGAATAATCGGGTCGAACAAGCCTGGAATGCTGTCGATGTTCAACGGAAGCGTCGTCACGAGCTGATCCCACAACTGGTCGAGTGGGTGAAGGGCTATCAGTTGCATGAGATGCGACTCGATGATCGGCGGATTCTGTTACGCAACGAGCAGCAGATCGCCATCGGTGAGGTTGCGACCGCTGGCATTGCTTCGGTGAAGGCGCCCAAGGTCGCCCATTCCGAGTGGCGAGCCGACGGTTTGTTCCAGGTTCTGCATGAGGAACCGATCCGTACCGAGGAAAAAATGCCCCTGGCACGCGGCGACTACCATGACATCTTCGAGGATAAAAATAAGCAGGTCGACCAGGTGGCGTAGAAGAGTTCATCTGCCGAGGAGCGGCCATGTGCTGAGCCCGATCTTCGGGAGAATCGGTCGATGCGGCAGAGTGGATCGGTGATCCCTTCCAGAGACCCGGGGGTCGTGTTCAGATCTGTCGGATGTTCGAATCCTCTCGATTCAACAGCGCGAACAGAGAGGAGCACAATGGCAAGTAAAATTGAGGAACTCCCCGAAGCACGATTGCAGCAGTGGAAGGTTCCACTGCGCCGTCTCGTCGCGATCGGTTCGATGGTGCTTTGTTTGAGTTGTGTCCAGCAGGGACGACTGAAGGATGGAGTTGCAGAGGAGTCACCGATGGAAGACCAGACCAAACCAGGTTATTGCACGATGATGGTACTTCGTCATGCCGAGAAGGGATCGGGAGTCGATCCGGATCTGACCGAGGAGGGACAACAGAGAGCAAAAGCACTGGCTCAACATCTCTCGGGGCAGCCGGTCCATCGCTTGTTGTGCACTGAATACCGTCGGACTCGGCAGACCCTCGAGCCGCTCTCTTCGAGGGTCGGTGTAGAAATCGAAACGATCCAGGCTGGCGATGCCCCGGCATGGCGAGAAGCCATCGCCAGCATCGGAGCAGGGCAGTGTGTCGTGATCTGTGGCCATCAGAATACCGTGCCGATGTTTGTCGAGGAGGTGGGAGGATCGATCGGGGGCACCGAGAGAGTTTCGGGGCAGAACTGGATTCCCGGACATCTCTTCGATCGACTGTATATTTGCAACTGGCCGGCAGGAGGTTCTTTGCCTTCCTCTACAGTTGTGACAAGAGAAACACAATATGGCGCTGTCTGTGATTAGTTAGCGATTTGACGCGCTTCATCGGTGCGATAAGATGAACTTACCCTGCATTGGGGATTGGTGCACTGCAACGAGGCGCCAAGCTTTGGTGTTATCCAGGTTGGGACAGGAGTCCCGATCCAATAGTTGCGATATGAATACTACTGTCCTGTGGGATCAGACTTGCATGGACAGATCAGAAGTGAGGATTTCATGATGTCTCGAATCAAACATGCGCTGGTGCTGGTGCTTCTTCTTTCGACAGGCTTGAGTGCCTCATCCGCACTTCCTGGATCACACCTGTGGGATCTCAACGAGGTCTTCTCCAACTCGGATGGAACGATTCAGTTCGTCGAGGTCTATCAACCGACCAGCGCTTGTTGCGAGAACAACCTCGGCACCAAGTGGATCGAGAGTACTGCGACCAGTAGTACCTTCACCTTCCCGAGCGGCGTCGCTGGCAACACGGGCTTCAAGCACATCCTGATCGGCACCGCCGCCTTTGCCGCCTTGCCAGGAGCCCCCACTCCAGACTTCGTCTTGCCGGACAACTTCCTCGGACTCAGCGGCGATACCATCACCTTCTACTTCTATGACGAGTGGATCTATGCAGCCAACGAACTGCCCCTCGATGGGGTCACTTCGCTTCAGGTGAATCTCTCTTCTGGATTGCTCGAGACCGGAGTCAATTCACCGACCAACTACAGTGACGTGACCGGCAGCGTCGATGCCGGCGGCCCTCCTCCGGCCCCGATCTCCGTTTCCTTCTCGATGGCCAGCGACAGCGTGACTGAAGCGGCGGGAATCTACACCGCTACGGTGGTGCTCTCCTCGGCTCCGACCTCCGACATTGCTGCTGGCCTGAGTTTCTCCGGTACAGCGAGCTCCGGGGGATTGGACTACTCGGCCAGCGGAATGCTCCTGATTCCGGCCGGATCCTTGACGGTGGATGTGCCGATCACGATCATCGACGACAGTGTCATCGAAATGGATGAAACGGCGATTCTGAACCTCCAAGTACCTCCAGGAGTGGTTCTGGGAACTCCATCCAGTTTCACACTGACCATCGGTGACAACGATGCACCACCGGTGATCGACTTCGTCAGAGGCGATGCCAATGCCGATGGAGCCATCGGAATCGCCGATGCGATCTTCCTGCTAACCCACCTCTTCTCCGGTGGGAGTGCCAGTTGTCTCAACGCTCTCGATGCCAATGACGACGGCGGTAACGATGTCGCCGATGCGATCAGCCTGCTCACCTATCTGTTTGGTGGAGGAGCGGCGCCGACCGCTCCGGTGGTCTGCGGTCAGGATCCGACTCCCGGCCCACTCGACTGCGGAGGATTTGCTGCTTGTCCCTGAGGAGATGCTGGTGGCTGGCGCTTTCGCTGTTCATAGCGGCGTGGGCTGGTTGTCAGCAGGGTGAGATGAGGTTGGGTTCAGTCCGGCAATTGGATTGCTCCGGTTGCCTCGAGGCGTTGCCGATCAACGGATGGTGTTCTTCCTGTGAGCACGGTCTGGTGGCAGGCCTGGTGATTCCGTCGCTAGAGTTCCATCAACTACTCGATGCCCATGGGCATGATGTCGAGATCGATACCCTGCAATGTGGCATGTGTCGCATCGTTGCTCCTCAAGATGAGTTTTGTACTCGCTGCCGCAATGGCTTTGTCGCCGGCCAGTTGTACTTCTCCGAATTGACCTGGTCGCTGGCACTCGGTGTCCACGATGGCTCTGGCGGAGATTGCCCCGGTTGCAAGTTGGTGGTGGGTGAGGTGGGGAAGTGTCAGTCCTGTGGCAGGCCCTGGGTCGGCTGTGTAGGATTTGATTCGAAGGAAGCGGCCTCCAGAGCGGCACAGCAATACGGTCGGCTGGTCGAGGCGCTGACGCGGCTTGAGTGCTGTGAGGAGTGCGCCATCGCAGGCTTCTTTGGCTCACGCTGTAGAACTTGCCATCGAGACCCGATCCCAGACCCCTTCAATTAGCCGATTCTGATCTGAATTTGGCGATTCCTGAAAATATTGAACCAATTGAGGATTTTCGGTCCGATCTCCGTCTGGAGCCGGATCTGTAGTCAGGGAAGGGGGGACGCCGAAGGCGGGCTGGCGATCCCCCCGACCCTGATCTGAAAAACTGAACACCTCCTCACCGGAGCCTTTGGGCTTGTTGCCCAGAGGCTCCGCGTCTTTTTCATCGAGGTTCAGTGGTTCATCGAGGGTCGTGGAAATAGCGGGGAGATCGATCGCATCCGTCACGCAGAAGTTGTGACATTTCTGCAGTGAGCGATGGAATGGTGCGGGATGGATAGTACTGAATGGACAGGCTGAACTAGCCGCTGGCCAGCACCGGGCGAATCTCGCCGCGGTCGACACCTCTCTGAAAGATTCCCGGGTAGTCATGCTGAATCCACTGGAGAAGATCGGTCGGCTGCTGTTCTTGTAACAGGAGACGGAATCGGTGAGGGCCGCGGTGCTTCGCGGGGCGGTGGCCAAAGGGGATCCAGCGTAGTTGCTGCCACGCCACATCGAGCGGCTCTCGCCGCACCAGGTGTCGGTACAATGCCGATCCAAAACCGGTCTTGTCCTTGCCTCGCTTGCAGTAGAGAAGAAGGGGTCGAGGGGCAGCGTCGAGTAGTTGGCTGAACTTGAGCAGCGGCTCTGGATGAGGAAGATCGGAGGAGCGCAGGTGGAGGTTGTGATATTCGATGCCGAGAGTTTTAAAATCGATGGTGCCTTTGGCTCCGTCGCAGCGGCCAGCGCGCCGAAGGTCGACAGCAGTTCGAATCTGTAAGCGGGCCAAGGTCCGGCAGAAAGATGCATCGGAGCTGGATCCTCGGGCGATACGCCATGCGTGGGGAGGGTCGAGTGGATGCAGGTTGGATTGCATCCAGTGACTCCAGATCCTTTTCAAGACGTCCGTCATCCGGGTTCCCTTCTGCCGATCGAGTCAGACTGGCAAGGTCGTGACCCTGTTCCTCGGGTATGATCTTGGCAATTCCATTGGCCTACGGAAAGAGGATCTGATGATCTCGCTGTTTTCCTCGCTGTTGCTGGGTGTCTTTCTCTCTGTCGGCCTGTCTGGACCAGCGGACGAGTTCGATTCAGCAGCGGTGACAACGATCCCCGATCTGAAGATTCAGGCGGTTCCCGATTCTCTGTCGCAGTTTCAGCAGCAATTCAGCCAGTACACCGCAGTTTTCGGGGTTCACGTTTTTGCCACCCGTGGGGTTGCCACTGAAAAGGTGAGACACGTGGCCGCCGTGCTGGCGGAGTACCTCGACAATGATGAGGACGGAGTGGCGGACGATCCCAAGGTCGTGGAGGCGATGGCTGGTCGACAGATGGGAATGGTGCTGTTCGCCAGCGAGCGAGAGATGGAGCGCCTCGACCGTTCAGGGATCGATCAACTGGGTTACCACCATCTCCAGGGTCAATTCGCCGAGGAGACCAAACCACCCGGCGAGTTCGATGCGACCATCGAAGAGGTGTTGCATCTGGTGACCACCGGATATGCCGAAGCATACCCGCGTATTTTTGGCCCCAGGCCAGGCACCGCGCTGGGCGACTGTCTCGATCGAGCGAGAGGAGGTCGATTCGGATCGGTGCCTCGGCGATACCCGGAGAAGGCCTGGTTTCACTACGATGATCGAAGCTGCGATTACCCCTGCATGGCGGTCGAATATCTCTACTGGGCGCTGACTTCGTTGCTGGAAGCACAATCAGACCCCGAGCGGGCTCGCCAGATCTCCCACGAATGGGAATTGACCAGTAGAGAGATGGTACGGGAACGGGATCCATGGATCACTGCATTGCTGGAGGATCCCCAATACCACTGGGCTACCCGGCTTCCCGATGGCCACTATGGTCCGGCACGGGGTAAGACAAAAAAACCACAACAGGACGAAGGTGAGTCACGCCGATGAGCCGTCCTGTAGCACTGGTGACCGGTGCCAGTTCTGGAATTGGTCTCAGCTTCGCTCAGCAACTGGCCCGAAAAGGATTCGATCTGGTGCTGGTGGCCAGGCGAGTCGATCGGCTCGAGAAGATCGCCGCCGAGCTGTCTCGTGAGCATTCCATCGACTGCCGGGTCGAAGGGCGGGACCTGTCCGACCCATCGGCGGTTTCAGATCTGGTCGCCGATCTCGAACGAGACTCGGTCGAGGTCGAGGTGCTGATCAACAACGCAGGATACGGGCTTTCAGGAGCCTATCTCTCCCAGCCCTGGCAGCAGCACGAACAGTTCATCCGGGTCCTTCTGACTGCAGTCTGTGAGTTGACCCACCGCTTGCTTCCAGCGATGAAACAACGAGGAAAAGGACGCATCATCCAGGTGTCCTCGGTGGCAGGTTTCTTGCCGGGAACTGCAGGCCACACCCTCTACGGCGCAGTCAAGGCTGCGTTGAACCTGTTCACTGAATGCCTCGCCCTCGAGTGCAAGGGCAGTGGAGTTCATGTCACTGCGCTATGCCCTGGTTTCACCTACACCGAGTTTCACGATGTGACCGGGACCCGGGAGAAGATGTCGAAGATGCCCGGCTACATGTGGCTACAGGCGGACCGGGTGACCCGAGAAGCTCTGGAAGCCTGTGACAAGGGGAAGCTCTACTGTGTACCCGGGGTGATCTACAAGAGCCTGCTCTTCATCCTGTGGCTGATTCCCGCCCCTCTGCGTCGCTGGCTGGTAGCGAGACAGGGTTCATCGTACCGCGACGCGTCCTCGGAGAATCAGGTGAATACAACCTGACTCTCCGAGCACCCTGATCTAGCGGAGTTTATTCAGCGGGTCGCTACTGCGAGCACTGCAGCAAAGTCGGGTTGATCCGCGACTTCTGTCACGTATTCGACATGCGTGAGTTGACCGGACGCGTCGATCACGAAAACAGCCCGGGCCAGGCATCCTTCGAGAGGACCACTGGCGATCTGAACCCCATAAGCTTCTCCGAATGCAGCAGAGCGATGGCAGCTGAGAGCCGTGACATTTTCAATGCTTTCCGATCCACACCAGCGTTTCTGGGCGAATGGAAGATCTGCACTCACCACCATCACCTCGACGGCATCGTTGCCTGCAACCTCTTCGTTGAAGCGCTTGGTCTCCTGCTGGCAGACAGGTGTATCGAGAGAAGGAACAGTCGCGATGATTCGAACCTTACTCTCGTAGGAGGAAAGGGAAACCTCATCCAGGCTGGTGTTGAGAAGGACGAAATCTGGCGCCATATCGCCCACGGCGAGCGGCAGACCGATCACATCGAATGGGTTGCCTTTGAGGGTGATGGCTGCAGTTCTGGTGTTGGACATGATTCTCCTGTGGATCGGTAATTGGGGGTAAGACTACCGACACTCTCCGGGTGTGGAGAGGATGAATCAAGCAGGAAGGGCGGAAGGAATGGCATATTTGGGATATTTCCCAGGGAATCCGCTCTGAAATGGTGACCGATGATCGTTGCTGAGTTCGTACAAGAAGAGATTTCTCTGGTGAGAAAGCCGGAGTGTCGTGGAATCGATCTATTTCCATAGATGTCAAATGTGAACAAAGTGTATCTGGTAGATATGGGTTGAGAGAGGGACTCTTTCATAGTCGAATATTGAGCGTGGAAGAGGTTCTTTAAATCAACATTCGTTGATATCAAATAGAAAGAAATCAGTCGAACGATGGCGTAGTTGTGGTGCGGAAATATCAAGATACTGCTTGCAAGATCGAAGCTAGGAGCAAAACAGTGAGCCACCGGATGACCTGATTCCAATATAGACAATTCAATCAGCCTCCAGTTTGCTTTGTGTGGAAATATAGATTCAGTCAGAGTTATGAGGTCGATCTTCTTCCGGGATCTCGAATACAGTCTCGGAGTTACTTCGTGCGGTCGTTGATACAACTCTCTGATTTTGATCCATCAAGGTGATAACAATCCCAGCAATGGGAACCCAGATTTGGCCTTCGCTCCGCTGGACCGACGACGTTGTGGTCGATGCATGAGTGATTGCTGAAGTACAATTCCAGGGAGACCTTTGATCGATGATCGGAGGTCTCCTGTTTCAATTACTCGCCCTGCTGGGAATCACCGGACCGGTTCAATGGTTGTATTCTGAGCTTGCGGAAGGCCACGGCATCTCCGTGTCCGAGAAACCCGATGTGCCCCGATGCTCTCTTCAAGCCGGGGTGCTCACGACCATCGATGGTCCCCCCCACGCTGACGGAATCCAGGTTGGCGTCGATGATGACCTGTCCATTGAGGATGATCTTCACCTGGCGACCATCACAGCGAACTTCTTGCTGGTTCCATTCTCCGACCGGTTTCTGGAATCCACGTCTGGCCGGAACCACTCCATAGATGCTGCCGTGATACTGATAGGGTTTCAGGTTGGCCCACTTGTCGGCAGAGTTGTCGAGAATCTGTGCTTCCATTCCGGCATAGGCAGCGTCTCCTGATGATGGTGTTCTCAACCCGAGTCCGTTGTTCGCTCCTGGCGAGAGTTTGAATTCGAACCTCAGGATGAAGTCGTCAAATTGATCCTCGGTATAGATGTTTCCACCGTTGCCTGCAGTGCATTGGATCTCTCCTGCGGAGAACTGATAGCCATCGGTGTGTCCGATCCAGCCCTTTGAGCTGGATCCATCGAAGAGTGACTTCCAGGAACCCAATTGCTGACGTAGTCGAGTGGCAATGACACGTCTCTTCTCGGGGACCCCGGATGTCAACAAGAGTGCATCGAGCAGGTTGCGGGCATAGATCTCATGGTGATTTGCATCGAGGCGCTGCGCCAGTTCGATGACCCGTTGAGAGTGAGCCCCCTTCTGATCGGGATCCGCGGCGAGGAGCAGATCGATGGCAGGTTTCATCGCTGCCGCGGCGCCGAGTGCCACCAGGGCATCGAGCGCTGCGAGCTGTACTCGCTCATCATCTTCTTCCTTCAGGGCTGTTTCGAGCACTCCAATCACCGCTGCAGAGCCGTTCCTGGATGACAAGGCCTGTGCAATGGCAGGCTTCCAGCGAGTGGGTGCATCGAGCATCAAGGAGACG
>CAVOEM010000045.1:0-16113 GCA_963694575.1 Planctomycetes bacterium UBA1146
CTGAAATATCAACTTCCTGTACGGATGGCACCGATTCGGTTTGTCCCCCCTCATGATTCTCCACCGAAGAGTGCCTCGTCGCCGCGTCCGCAGCGGGCACGCCATTTGCCACTCTTCCTTCGAACCGCGGCGCAAATGCCACCTCGAAGAAAGGACCGACGATGAAGCCTGAATCTGCGGACAGCCCACTGTCGATTCCCAACAGTTCGGTGCATCCGTTGCAAGAACTGCAGGAAAAGGGAATTCAGAAGCTTCGTATCGTGACACCGGCACAGTTACGAGAGACCGCCCGAAAAGCGGTCTCCCGTGCACTACTGGAGATGCTGGATGGCCTGGCGCTTCCCTCGGAGCAGCACCAACAGATCCTCGTGAGGGCGAATCAGTACATGTCCCCCGCCGTCGCAACTGCAGTGGATCGTAATCAGTCCACTGAAGTGGTCGAAGAGGGAAAAGAAGTCACGGCTCCGATGATCAAAGTTCCGTCTCCGGTCATCGCGCCGACGCCGGTGGCGGCTGAGCAGGCCTCTGCCAACGTCTCGGATGGTCCCCTCGGCAAGAGAGAGAAGGCGTTGCTGCTTCAGCTATCCAAGTTGATCGCTCGCGACTGGAGAACCGAAATGGCGACTGTCAGAGACACTCAGAATACACAGGTCGAAAGGCTCGAGATGAGAATTGAAGAATTAACCCTGGCACTTCAAGCCACCGATCATGCGATCGCCGTCAACGGCGAACTCGAGATCGATCAGCTGGAAGTGAAGTCCCCCTTTGATCACAAGAAATCAGAACTCCTGGACCAATTGTTCCAGGCCAATGTGGCACTCCGAGCCATCTCGGACGATCCACAATCGGGAGATCTCCCCTCCCTGCCTCGAGAAGGAAGGTCGTCATGAAATCACCGAAAAAAGTTCAGAAGAACCAGCAACAAGACGTCAAAACCCCCAAGATCAGTTCCAAGACCAGCTTGCTGCACGTAGGAATCGACCTGGGAACCAGCAGGAGTGCCATCGCCAGTTCCAATGGCTCCAGAGAAGTGATGGCCAGTCTGGTCGGATGGCCCAAGGACTCGGTCTCGGCCAAGGTTCTCGGGGGGCAAACACTGGTGGGTGATGCGGTGCTCAAGAATCGCCTCGCTCTCAACACCTGTTTCCCGCTGAAGGAGGGCAATCTGGCCTTCACCCGTCTCAGTGGATCCGAGCAGGATTTGTCTCGCCAGGCTGGAATACAATTGCTCTCGGCACTACGCAAGTCGTGTAATCCACGGCCTGACCAGGCGGTATGCGCGGTGATCGGTGCTCCGGCAGAAGCGACTCGTGAAAACAAACAAGCCATCGTCGATCTGGCCAACGAGGCGGGGATCGAGGGTGTGATGGTCGTGTCGGAACCGTTTGCCGTTGCCTACGCACTCGACGCTCTGGAAAACGCCATCGTCATCGACATCGGTGCCGGAACCATCGATCTGTGTCGCATGGCCGGCAGCCTGCCCGGACTCGAGGATCAGGTCACGGTATTCCGCGCAGGAAACTACGTCGATCAGAGACTCGCCGAATTGGTCCGAGAAGCCCATCCGGAGGTGCAGTTCACTTCCAACATGATCAAGATGGCCAAGGAACGATTCAGTAGCGTGATCGATACACAAAAACGGGCGATCGTGACCTTCCCGATTGCCGGGCGCCCGACTCCGGTCGATATCACCGATCAGATTCGCAGCGCCGTGGAGGAGCTGGTCCCCTGGATCACCGAGGCGATCCAGAGTCTGGTGGCCAGTTTCGATCCAGAATTCCAGCATCTGATTCGAAATAGAATCATCGTCAGCGGCGGTGGCTCACAGGTGTTTGGCCTCCAGGAATCACTGGAGCAGGGCCTGGAAAGTCTGGGCGGCGGTCGAGTCTTGATCGTCGACGACCCAGTTTACGCCGGTGCTCAGGGTGCTCTCAAGTTGGCCCAGGAGATGCCAACGGAGTACTGGACTCGCATGCGCGGTTAAACCGCACCATCCCATTGCACTCCCCCCCTTGCTCAGTCGGGGTCTCGATTCGTCGAGACCCCGGCTTATTTTTTTATCCGCCCGGGGGTGTTTGGAAGTCACGATGGCGAAGTTGGCTGACGATGGAGGCGATCAGTTTGCCCGCACTCGTGAGCTGTAAGATTTCTTTCTGTGAGGCTCTCTCGACCGATCCCAGCGATAAGCGTATCGACCCTCGGATCCAATCGAGATCGACTCCCATCGCCTCGAGGACATGGCTCGGCTCGCGAGCGCCGGAAGAGCAAGCGGAACCACTCGATGCCGAGATCCCTTCCATGTCGAGTCGTACCAGCAAAGTCTCGGCGTGGACACCGCGGAAACTGACATGAACACAACCGGGCCAGTCATCTTCTTGTTGGGGAATGATCTTGCAGTTGGGAATCTCCTGCAACGGCCGTAACAGCGCCTCTCTGGCGAGTCGAAGCGCCGCCAGGTCCCACAAGGGCGAGATACACGCAACTCGAGCGAGTTCTCCCATCCCCGTGATCGACAGCAAGTTTTCGGTCCCCGGCCGGATTTTCTTCTCCTGCGGTCCGCCACGAAGAAGTGGATCGATGAGAAGACCCTTTCTGACCCATAGAGCACCCGCTCCGACAGGTCCGAAGGATTTGTGGGCGGTGATGGTCGCGGCATCGACGTCCAGTTCGGGGATCGTCCGAGGAATTCGAAAAAACCCCTGGGCACCATCGATGTGAAGCAATCCACCGCCGTCATGGATGTGGCCAGCGAGCTTCGAGATGTCCTGGCTGATCCCGGTCTCATTGTTGATCCATTGGATCGAATAGAGAGCGCCGTCAACCACCTCAAAATCGCGGATCTTCCCCGAGCTGTCGACCTCGAGCACACCGCCTGGACGTCCCTGCTGCCACTGTTGCCGCGCGGGCTCCAGCACCGAAGGATGCTCGGTGGCTCCGACAAAGAGCGGGGCATCGATGGGGGCCAGGCCCTTGATCGCCAGATTATTCGACTCGGTACCACCGCTGGTGAAATGAAGTTCGGATGATTCCACCGCCAGTAATGAGGAGAGCTGGTCGCGAGCATCATCGAGGATCTTTCGTGCCGCCCGCCCGTGTCGATGCAAACTCGACGGATTGGCCGGCACGGACGATTGCAAGCACTCCTGCTGCATCTTCTCCGCCACCACGGGGTGCAGGGGTGTTGTTGCATTGTGATCCAGGTAGAGATTCAACTTCACGGGGCACCTGTCAGGTCGACACCACGGGTCGCCAACAGTTCTATTTCCCAGAGGTCATTCAAACCGGGTTGGAGTCGCAGGGAGTATTCGATGTACTGCTCATCCGTACTCCATATGAGAGTGATCCAACGATCCGGTCCCCCCTCCGGAGGGATCTCCACCCCATCGTCGATGGTGGATTCCACCAGCAAGTCTCTCAGTCCCAAATCGTCGAGTTGAGGGATATCGACAAATCGGATCAGTGCCTGGAAAGCGAGTGCCGAAACCTGTTCCCGAGTCGTCTCAGAAAGACAGCAGTAGGCGGCGTCGTACTGACTGGCGTCGATGGCGTAGCGAAAGTACCGGACCGTTTCGAGTGCGGCAGATCGTTGGAAATGACGATCGACCTCGGGAATGTGCTTGCACCCAGCGAGGCCAAGAAGAAGCAGCGGTATCCAGATCATCCGGTGGTGTAGTCGCACATGTGACATCAATCAGGCTCCCCATCCGATGGTCCCGTAAGATCACTTGGTCCCGAAAGATCACTGCGATCGACCGTTCCCAGATCCCCGAGTGGAGGGAATTCAGGGAGCGGATTGTCGGTGGTCATGAGATCGCTGACGTCTTTGACCTGATCGAGAACATCTAGTGACACATGGATCGGAAATCCGATCCTCGCAGCGAGTACGAACGCATCGCTGGGACGAGTATCGATCCGTACCTCGTTCTTGCACAGGTGATCTTCCGACGACTTTTGAGCCATCACCAGGGTCGCGCAGAAGGTACCTTCGAGGATCTGCGAGATCACCATACGGGTGATTTCGATGTCAAATCCGAGCAGGATTGAATGGACCAGGTCGTGGGTGAGAGGTCTGGGGGTTTCCTCCCCCTGGATGGCACGCGCCAGCGCTTCTCCCTCGGTACTGCCGATGAAGATGACGAAGGTCTTGTCTGGCGCTCGCAGGAATACCGCGGCTCCATCCGGAATAATCCCGGCCAGTTTTTCGATGTGGACTTCGATCGAGTCTTTCGTCATCGGAACCCTTCAGCAGCCAGCGACGACCATCATGCAGATTCTAGTGTGAATCGAGACGCTGCGCATCCATTCCGTACTGTGGGAGGCCATCGCGGATCGCCTGGATCCAGCCCTGAGAGCCGGAACTGGCGGCAATCCGAGCACCCGGACCGGCACCAGAGACCGACAGCACCTCGCCGCCAGATTCTTCGATCAGCAATTGACCAGCCGCCACATCCCATGGCTGAGTACGATACCAGGCTCCACCGTGGATTCGCCCACTGGCGATCCAGGCCATCTCGAGAGCGATCGATCCCAGCGAACGAACCTTGCACGGCCCTGGTATCGATTCGAGCCAGCGAGGAAACGCGTGAAGCCAGCGGTCGGAACAGCACAGTACCAGCGGATCCGCGATGGAGGAGTACGACGGTCCCGGTCCACCCCTCAGAACTCCCCCTCCACGGTGAGCTTCGAACCATTCACCACGAACCGGATCAGAGACCCAGCCCAGTTGTGGCAAACCTTGATCGACATAGGCGATAGAAACGGCGAACAAGGGTATTCCTCGACCATGGTTGGACGAACCGTCGAGAGGATCGATGATCCAGCCGTGGCGATCGGCGCCGGGTGCACAACCCAGCTCTTCGCCATGAACCAGGTCGTCGGGGAAGGCTCGATTCAACTCACTGCGAAAGTACGTTTCAGACTCTAGATCGGCGGGAAGATTCTGCTGAAACCGATCGCGAACCAGCCGTGACAGCGACGCCAGGATCCGTCGACCAAAACTTCTTCGACGTCCCATGATTGGATCGCCGATCACCGCGATGCTCCGGCGGAGTCATCGTCGAGGGCGGCGATACCGGGTAACACGCTACCCTCGAGGAACTCGAGTGCGGCTCCTCCACCGGTCGACACATGATGCACGGAATCGGCGATTCCAAAGAGACGAGCGGCAGCGGCACTATCTCCTCCTCCGACCACGACCTGGCCTGGATGCTGCGCCAACATCTTGGCCATCGAATGGGTTCCGCCACTGAACTGTTCGGTTTCGAAGACACCCAGCGGACCATTCCAGAAGATGGTCCTCGCCGACTGCAGTTTGCGGGTAAACAGTTCGACGCTCTGAGGTCCCACATCGAGCAACATCATTCCGGGTTCCGGTTCTTGGCCTGAAACGATCTGTTGGGTGCGTGTCGGAGCGGTAAGATCGTCCCCCGTGATGAAATCGATGGGGAGTACCAGCTCAGGACCTTGATCGGTGTGACCAGCGAAATGCTGGGCCATCTGCGCGAGGGACTCCGGTTCAGTGGCGGATTGGCCTACCGGCACCCCTGCACCTTCGAGCAGGGTATTGGCCAGACCTCCACCACAGATGACCCCGTCCAGTTGTTGCGCCAGATGCGCCAGTACACCGATCTTGTCTCGAACCTTGGCCCCTCCAGCGATGATCCAGAAGGGCCGGACCGGATCATCTCGCAACTCGCTCAAGATTTCGATTTCTCGGGTCAGCAGAAGCCCAGCGAAGGAAGGGAGGCAGTGGGTCACCGCAACCACTGAAGCGTGGGTGCGATGAGAGCAACCGAAAGCGTCGTTGACGAAGTAGCGGCAGCCGTGGGCGAGGGCGGCAGCCCACTGTCGATCATTGGACTTCTCGCCGCGGTGGAATCGGAGATTTTCCATCATCAGAATTCCTCCCGCAGGTAAACCTGCGAGTTGCTTCTGAAACTGCGGCCCCGGAGGCAGTTCATCGATATGAACCACTTCCGAACCCAGTAAGTCTTGTAGTGAGCGGGCCACCACCGCTGTCGAGAGAAGGGGATCCGCGCCTTCAGGTCGCCCGAGATGAGTCATCAACACAATCCTCGCTCGAGCTTCTTGCAGAGCCTGGATGGTCGGGAGACTCGCCTCGATTCGATTGGTATCGGTGATCTGCCCCTGATCGAGCGGCACGTTGAGATCACAGCGCAGCAGCACCGGATCGCCGGGCTGGAGCAGTTCGAGCAGTTCAGTGATGGTGCGCACTGCACTCTCCTATCGGGGCGAGGTTCCAGTTGGGCGAAGATTACCAAGGTCGTCCGCGCCAAGAAAGGACTCTCATCCGCTACTGGGCAGTCGATGGGCACCGCTTCACCCTGGATCAAGGCGTGATCTACGCTCAAGAAGGGGGCTGGGAGTCGGACCGATCACATTTCTTGGCCTGATCCTCGACGATTCGAGAGATCCGGGTGGCGATGGAATGTCGTTGAAACAGAAACAGTGGTAATCGCAAGATTTGAAGCACCCCGGTGAAGGCTCCCTGGAGCAGTTGAAGTCGGACCAGCGAGCGAGCTCGAGATCCCGCTATCGGCAAAGGACGGATGTCGTGGCTGCTGGAGTCTTCTTGCAAATCTGCCATCAGAGGGTTTCAGGCATCGGCAGCGAGGTCGATCCACGCTTCTTGAACCATGCCCAACGCGATAACTTGGCCGCTACCGATTCCAGAGTGACGTAATAGGTGAATTGTAACGCCTGTTCCTTGGGCCTTGCGGCGCTGGCCGAGAATGGGATCCGAATCGTCGAAGTCTTTCGCAAGACCATCTTCCCCTCGGAGTTACGTTCGTAGAACTGAGCCTTGGCTTCTCCCTGGAAGATGTTTGAAATGGGTGCTCCATAGAAGGTCTGCAACTTGACGAAGTAGCAGCGGATCTTCACCTTGACGACGACCGGAACCTTGCCATCGTCTTTACCCGGGACGAACTGTAACTTTCCGCCCATCCTTCGCAGGTGATAGGTCAGCCCCGAGTTTTCCGGCGAAGACTTGCCCACCTTCTCGTCGGTGACCACCACCACTCGATCGTATCCGCTTCGCGGGAGAGGCGGCAATTCCGGGACCTTGGCTCTCTCTTGATCCCATTCTGGAAGAAGCAATTCTTTGGGGATCTCGCGCACTGGTGAATCCGGGTCTTTTTCCAGTTCCGATTTGCGCGCCTTCGCCTCGGCGGAGTTGGCGAGATACCAATCTCCGCCAATCCACAAGTAACCCAGCTTTGAACGGGCGAGTTCATGGTCCGGATCGATCCGGATGACGATCTTCCATTCCTTCAGTGCCTCGGTCTTGAGGCTCTTTCCATCGCACCAGCGGGCGAGATCGACATGGCCCGTCAGATCTTCGGCCTTTATTTCGGCAGCGCGCCTCTTGTATTCATCAAAGGGGGTCGCTTTCAGTTCTGTCTTGCGGATCTGTGAACGATCCACCGTGACCACCGATCCATCGATGATGCGGATCGACACCAGATCGCCGATTTCACGTACGATGGACCCATCGAGGACACGGCCATCATCGAGGTGAAAAAGATCCGCATGAAGAGCAGCGGTGAAGGTCGCCAGCAGGATCAACTGGCACAGCAAGACACAGGGGAGGCTCATCCGAGAGCATCTGAGCAGAGGGCGCAACAAGCCTGCGTCGCCAACGCTCTGTTCTGCTGAAAATAGCCTCATGACGGTGTATCCTGTTCGAGCAGGGGTTCCTTGGCGATGATTCCCGGGAGCGAGATCGCTTCCGGGCTCTTCTCACCGCTTGAGTGACCCATGGACCCAGCGAGGTGGAGCCCGTGTCGTTCATTATCAGGGATCACCAGTCGACCTCCAATCTATTCGTAACACCCGATGGCGGTCATGGTTGCAAAGTCGGTTCCCGATTCCCTCGTGTGCTCATTCTGGGACTCCTGCTAGGGGCACTGGGAATTCCATCCGGGGGTTGTGATTCTCCCTCATCTCCCCAGGTTTTGAGCGAGATCACCCAGTCCGCGGGGCTCCATTTCTGGCATGACAACGGAATGACTGGAGAACACTACTTCTGTGAAACGGTGGGTCCCGGTTCTGCGTTCCTCGATTTTGATGGGGATGGCGATCTCGACATCTTCTTGCCTCAGGGACACCTGCTGGGCCAAGGAAAGACGGAAGCCGATCGAATCCTCCCCATCACAAGATGGCCAGCCGCCGGTGCCCGTTTGTATCGAAATGATGGCCCCGACCAGCAGCAGATTACGCGCTTCATCGACGTCACCGAATCGAGCGGAATCGTCGCCACTGGATATGGAATGGGCTGCGCGGTGGGAGATGTCGAAGGGGATGGAGATGTTGACCTCTACTTGACCTGTTTCGGTGCCGATCAGCTGTGGATCAATCAAGGGGATGGGACCTTTATCGATCAAACGATACTGTCGGGTCTCGGGGACGATCGTTGGAATACCAGCGCCATCTTCAGCGACTTCGACCGAGATGGGGATACAGATCTGTACGTGTGTAGTTACGTCGATTTCACACTTCAAAATCACAAGCAATGTTTCTCCGGTAGCAGCGCTGTCGATTACTGCGGTCCCAGTTCCTACCCCCCGCTACCCGATCGAATCTATCGGAATCGTGGCGATGGCACTTTCGAGGATGTGACATCTTCGAGTGGCATCGGCGCCGCTTCGGGAGCCGGTCTCGGTGTCATCTGTTCCGACCTGGATGGAGACGGTGAGCTCGATATTTATGTCGCCAATGACGGCATGGCCAATCGCTTGTGGCGCCAAGTCGCGCCATTTCGCTTCGAAGACACAGCCTTGCTGGGTGGGTGTGCGGTCAACCGAGATGGCATGCCCGAGGCTTCGATGGGTGCATCTCTGGCAGATTTCGATGGAGACGGGGACGAGGACATCTTTCTCACCCATCTGACCGGGGAGACCAACACGCTCTATCGCAACGACGGCGAAGGTCGATTCGATGATCAATCCACTGGTTCGGGACTGGGAATCCCCAGTCGTCGATGGACTGGATTTGGTACCGCGTGGTTCGACCTTGAAAATGATGGATGGCTCGATGTCTTCGTCACCAACGGCGCGGTGAAGAGGCAGGAGGAGAGGGTTGCCGCAGGGGATCCGTATCCTCTGGCCCAACCGGACCAGTTATTTCTCAATCAACAGGGTCAAAACTTCCAGGAGATTGACCCGGCTCTGGCAAAGGCTCTGGCCGAGCCATTCATCGGTAGAGGAGCGGCGTTTGGCGATCTCGATAACGATGGAGATACGGATATTCTCGTCAACAACAACGCCGGTCCTGTGAGACTGTTGATGAACCGCGTCGGATCGAAAAGTTCGTGGATCGGACTCGAACTGATGGGATCAGAACAGCAGAATCTTGAGGGAGTCCAGTGCGAGATCCTGCAGCAGGGAATCCCGGTACGCTATCGTAGTTCCAGGCGCGGTGGATCCTACCTCAGCAGCAGTGATCCGCGAATCCTGGTCGGTCTTGGATCTGTCGAGGATCGGTGCTCGGTGGTGGTCCACTGGCCCGACGGTAGCGATGAAAGATTTTCTTCGTTGGCGGTGCGTCGCTACCACACCTTGTCGCAAGGTCAGGGGGAGTGATTTCGCTGTATCGAGTCCTTCCCAGCCTTCTCGTCGGTGCCATGTTGCTTCTGCCTGGCGGCTGCAATCCGCCCGAATCGATTCCAATGCCTCCCCCACTGGTGGGACTCGAGGAAGATGTCGAAGATCATCTGAAACGTACCTACACACGGCTCCAATTGGCGCTCAAAGATCAAAGCGGTCGGCAATTGGCGGTGGCGTTTGGTGACGCTGCAATTTCCTACCATGCATACGACCTGGTCCGGATGGCTCAAGCCTGTTACCAGCATGCCTTGGTCCACGATCCTGACTCCTTGCAATGGAGATACCTGCTCGCCAGGATCTTGCAGAAGGAGGGAGAGACAGAACGGGCCTTGCAACTGTACAACGACATTCTGAAACAAAATGCGAATCATCCTCCGACCCTGCTAGCTGCGGCTGAACTGAAGTTTCAGTCGGGGGATGCCGAGGGGGCTCGGGTTTGGTTTCAGCGATTGTTGCGGCTGGATCCGCGCAGTGCTCCAGCACTCTCTGGACTGGGACGGATTTCGCTGCAACAGGGCCGAGCACTGGAGGCGGTCGGCTATCTCCAGGAAGCTTTGCGCTACTCTCCTGCCGCATCGGGGCTTCGCTATCCCTACGGTCTGGCATTGCGTGATGCTGGACGAGAAAAGGAAGCTCAACAACAGATGCGGATGCGTGGTCCATCCTTTCCGCGGGTACGGGATCCCTGGCTAGACGAGGTCCGAAATCGGCCGATCGGTGCGCGAATCCCACTCAACCGAGGCACCACTTTATTCACTGCAGGTCAGTACCTGAAAGCACTCGAGCAGTTTCAAAAGGCGGTGAAGGTGGCCCCCGATTCTGCAACAGCACAGCTCAATCTCGGTTCTGCTCTGGTCAAACTACAGCGTAGCGATGAAGCGATCGGTTGTTACGAGGAAGCGCTACGGCTGGATCCAGGGGCGACCACTGCCTGGTTTGACCTGGGAGTGATCCATGCGGAAACCGGCGATGAGAGCGAGGCGATCCGCTGCTACGACCAGGCATTGGCCATCGATGGTGGACATCATTCGGCGCGATTCAATCGAGCCAATGCTCTGCGAAGACAGCAACAATACGAGGAGTCAGCCCGAGAGATGAAACTAGTTCGTCAGCAGGTACCCGGCAATGAGGTGGCATGGATCGCAGAGGTGGTATGTTACCTCCGATTGGAGCAAGTGGAACTCGCCAGGTCCACCTGCCGAGAAGGCCGGATGGCCACGGGAAACGCCGCGCGACTGGTGAGTTTGATGGCACGGATCGAGGCCACTTCGCCAGAGAAGGACCGCTCACAACTGGAACAGACATTGGGCGAACTCGCCATTCTCAGGTCGAAGCAAACCACCCTTGAACTGGTCGAGAGCACGGCCATGGTGCTGGCGGCACTGACTCGATATGGAGAAGCACAGCAATGGCAAGAATCCGCCATCGAGGCGGCCCGTGCTGCGAAACGGATCGATATACTCGACCGCCTACAAGGAAACCAGGCGCGCTACTCTCGCGGTGAACCGGCTGTCGATCCCTGGCCGGAAGCGTCGTCGGAAGAGTCCTCTTCCTCTGGCGCTGGAGAAGGTACCGGTAGCGAGAGTGGTTCCACCTCGCAATAAGCGCGAAACTCTTCCTCCCCCGATTCGGTCCGTTCGAAGGTCTTTCCCTCCGCCAGTAACCATTGCCCTTTGACCTGCTGGAACTTCAGTTCAAGCCGCAGGTGAGTCTTGCGGTTACCCACCTGGGCTCCGGTCATGTGGATACTGATATTTTCAGGGAAATGTCCCCCATCGAACCAGGATTCGACTTTCATCTTCCACAGTTGCTGGCCGGTTTCATCGGTGATCGTCTCATCGAGGAAGCGGCCTGAACCACGAGCGAATCGGACAATGGCTTGATGGGCATTTTGGACTCGACCTTCCCAGTAGGAGATGTTGAGGAGGCCGATTCCGGCATGGAGAAATGACTGACCGGAAATGTTGAAGACCAGAGATGCGATTTCTGGATCGGTTCCTGCCAACCACCGCGGAGAAAGTGCCGACGGGTTGATGAAGAGAAGATCTGAAGCGGTGCGAAGATGAATCACCCGATCCAGGTCGTAAGAAAGAGACCGAAGATTTTCGATGTCCGAGGCTGAAGCGTGAATGGTGATCTCCTTGGTCGAGTCGGAGACGAGATTCACCATCGAGAACTGGTAGTCGAGACCTGCCGACGGCGCGACTCGCCCGAGCCAGTTCTCATTGGACTCGAAGAGAGTCGAGGCGGCGATCGCCAGAGGAGTTTCTGGTTCCAGCGAAGAGATCCACAGTTTGCGCGCATTCGAGGAGATCGTTGAGTTCGCCCACTTGGCCCACGCCTGCATCAGATCAGGATCTGTAGGTGAATTGAGACGACTCTTCTGGAGAACTTTCATGGCTCGCTGGTAACCATCGATGGCGACCATTGTGTCCTGCTCCTGTGAGGCCCCGATGACACGCTGGAATGCGGCCATGACAATGATGCGGCATTGCAACTGCAAGCCCCTCAATGCAGCGATACGGATCTCCCGGTGCTTGGATGAAAGTAATTTCCCCAGTTCCTCTGCGACCCGTGGATCCTTCAGGTAACCGATGCCGTGCGCAGCGGCTTCCTGGCGATGAAGATCGAACGGCTCCAAGCAATCTTGAAAGAAGGAGAACGCATCATCGGGGTAGGCCTGTACCACCAGCATGGTGATCCTTCGGCGTACAGCAGAATCCTTGCGTGTGAGGATTTCGCGAAAAGAGCTCAGCAGCTGTGGATCCGGCTGACGCACGATCTGCTCCACCGCCGCTTGATGTTGCTGCGGATCGACGCTGACCAGTTGCTGCAGAAGATCTTCATCGATCCGGCAATCTTTACCGCTCACCGTCGTGGTCAGGGTCAAGAACCCGCAGATCAGCAGGAAGAGGGGCGTCCACAGACTATCGCGAGAGAGCATCGGGTTCACCTTTCGAAACACTACCGACGGAGAGTTAAAAGTACCATGAAGCGTGCCCCATGACAGGGTAGACGGAATGTTTACAAGGTTTACAATAGACAGTTCGTCAATCAAGTGAGCAGGTGAGGAACCGTCTTCGCCTCCATCCCGAAATTCACCCTGTATTGCCCCTGCGGAGGTCCTCGATGCGGTCCCACATCATCTCGACCCTCATCATCCTCACCCTCTCCACACCGCTGCTTTGCCAGACGCAGACCCCCGGGTCCGTCTCCCAGACCAGTGCAGCCCTGGCTCCGCCGATCGGATCCACCAGCGGACCGATGGCTCCGGGTGACTCGATCCAGTTTGTCACTCACGGAGGCACGAATCCTCTGGGCCTCTGCATCGATGAGTCTTCCAGAAGGCTCTATGTCTGTGACATGTTCACCGGTACCACACATCTCTATGACATCGATAACCTCTCGGCGGGAATCCTCACAAGTATTCCCAATCCTGCAGGAAATGTCTCGACCACTGGATTGGATATCGACGGAGACCACATCTACTGGGTGGTTCCAGGAGCCAGCCCGAATCTGTGGAGATCTCTGAAGGATGGATCGAATCCTCTGGCGGTGGGTCAACTCGATCTTCCCGGCGGTGGAATTGTCGGAGACATCTGCATCGACGAGGACCACACGATTTGGGCCGTAGATGTCACCCATGACCAATACAGCAGGCATCAGCTCTCCGGCGAGTTCCTCGGCGACATCATCGGTCATCCTGCAGGAAGCGGTGCGGGAAATAGCGTCGGTTACAGGAGCGACTGCAATCTGTTGGTGATCCCCCACAATGCCTCCGGTTCCAATAGTGTCAACGTTCTCAGCACCTTGGATATGTCCGGCAACACCCGAGCGTCTTCTGACATCAGCAGCATCGGTGGTTTCATCAACGGTGTGGCCCATGCCAACGTCGGCTCTTTGGGATTGCCGACTGCTTTCCTGGTCGATGCTTCTTTCAATCGGATTTACGAAGTGGAGTCACAACCCGCTTGTCCTCAACCGATCCTTTCAGGTCAGCATGAGTACCAGATCTGTGGTCCCACTGGAATTCGGACCATCAGTCACAATTTGGTCCTGACCGAGGCGATTCTTTTGGACCAGTACGGCACGGTCGGTGATGTCGACCTGTATCTGGAATTGGAACATGATTTTGTTGCAGACATCACTGCAACCTTGACCAGCCCCAGCGGAACCACCGTGACCTTGCTCACGGAAACACAGTACAACGGCCCTCTCTGGGGAATCACCTTTGATCAGGGTGGCCAGGGAGTGATTCCAGACGGTCCTGGTTCTCTCGATGACTTCGATGGCCAGGAAATGCAGGGTCATTGGACCTTCACCGTTGACGATCACTACGCCGGTTCCGATGGCGCACTCTCCAACTGGTGCCTACGCATCGACGAGGTCACTCGCAATGTTCACCGCGGCGTCTTTGCCGTCTTACAACAGTCGGGCGTATCGAACCAGGCGATCAGCCAGGCACTTCCGCTCAACGATGCCATTGCAGTCATCAGTACGATTCCAGTGACTGACGTCGATATCGACCTCAATTTGATGCATGGATTACTGTCAGATTTGTCGGTGAAATTGTCCAGTCCAGCAGGGACCGAGGTGACACTGGTCCAGCAAGGACCCGCCTATGCCGGTGAAATCCACAGTACCTTCAACCAAACTGCCATCCCCTACGCAGCGGAGAATCTGCCGACCGCACAGCAGATGCAACCACAAGGCCCAGGATCGCTCGACGATCTGATTGGCGAGAATGCCCAGGGAGACTGGATTCTGTCCATCATCGATTCAGCTACAAGCGATGATGGAATCCTCCAGAACTGGACCTTGAACCTGCAGGAGCCGGTGTTGCTCAACGATTCTGGATCACCGCTGGTTTACACAGTGGAAGTCCTGGACCACCTGGCCATCGAGGACCTCGAGGTGGAATTGAAACTGTTGCATCCCTCGACCGATCAACTTCATCTCACCTTGACCTCACCGAGTGGCACCACGGTCCTGCTGGAGCAACTGGGTGGTCACGCAGGTCAATCCATCGATATCACCTATGACCGCAGCGGAGTCGATCACGACGAGACGCTGGCCGGAACTGGAATTCGAATGAAACCCGCCACTTCGATGGATCCTTTTCTCGGGGAAACGATGGCCGGGAACTGGATTCTCACGGTGCAGGACAACATCTCGAGTGCCGAGGGTTGGTTGACAGATCTGACGCTGGTGATTCATGGGGACAATGCTCCCTGTGTTGCCCCGACCGTGACGGCGGCCAGCTCCTCGGTGGCCAGCGATCAACTGCTGCCGATCGCTTTTACTGCGAATCTAGGAGGATCTGCAGCAGATCTGATCTATTGGGACTTCGGCGACGGCAGTGGGTCTCCCGAATTGAATCCGGTTCACATCTATCCATTATCCGGAGAATACACCGTGACCGTGACAGTGGTGAACCCTTGCGGAACCGCCACAACCCAGTTCCCCGTGACCATCTGCGCCCCCCCCGAGGCGAACTTTCTCTTGCCCGGCTGGATCGGGATTGCTCCCTTCTGTGCAGAGTTCACCAATCTCTCGACAGGCACCATCGACCACTTGCTGTGGAACTTCGGAGATGGCGTAACGATCGAGAATGTCGGAGATGCTTCTTACTTCTACGAACTGCCCGGCTTCTACAGTGTCTCCCTCGAGGCGCATGGTAGTTGCGGAACCGTTTCAACGCAGGCTCGCCTCAACGAGGTCCAGATCCTTTCGATGGGTGACACCAATGCGGATGGATTTCTCGACACTTCCGATCCGATCTCGCTGGTGCTGTACTTGTTCGGAAGCGGTACACCACTGGCCTGCCCCAGGGTTGGAGATGTGAACGGTGACCTACAGTTGAACCTGGGAGACGTGGTCCATCAGTTGATGTTCATGTTCGGTGGCGGTCCTGAAGCAGCGCCGGTCAACAACTGTGGAAGTTGTGAACTGTAAGTTTTCAGGATTGGGAATGAAACCGATCATTCCTGCTCGCCAGATCGACCAGTAGATTACAGGGGCTTCGTGCAGCACCATTTTCGTGGGCTGCGCGAAGCCTCTCTTCGATGACGGCGAGGCCCTCGGCATCGGCCGCACGAAGAGGTCCTCCGAGGTGTGGTGGATAACCGGTCCCCATCACCATGGCCAGGTCGAGTAGCCCAGCGTCGGCGACCACTTTCTCCTCGAGACAACGAGCCGCTTCATCGACCATCGGGTCGAGCAAACTGGAGATGATCTTTGCCGGTGGCAGCGTCGATGGACTCGCTGGAACCATCGGGTCGAGTTGACGATTCCAGGTCGAACTCTTGCCCCTGTGCTGGTAGAAACCGATTCCAGACTTCTTCCCGAGCCAGCCTTTCTCGACCATCTTCAAGAGGATTGGAGACGATGCGGCACGATCGCCAAAGGCGGCGTGTAGTGTTTCCTGCACCTCGACTCCGATGTCCAGACCCACCTCATCCATCAGGCGAAATGGCCCCATCGGGAG
>CAVOEM010000046.1:0-15669 GCA_963694575.1 Planctomycetes bacterium UBA1146
TGGCTACTCCTCGACCCCGGAGATCGTCACGCTGCTGCTGGCAAAGGGCGCCGATGCTCTGGCGAAGGACGAGGATGGCAAGAAGGCCATCGATTACGCCCAGCAGAACGACAAGTTGAAGGGGACGAAGGCGTACTGGAAGTTGCACGACAAGTCGTTCGAGTAGGGGATGCGGGACTGCGGTGAGGGACGGGTGCGTGGTGTCGAGCGCCGGCGTTCCCGCCGGCTACTTGTCGCGGGTGGCGGTTTCGGTGGGGGGGGTGGCTTTCTCTTCGCTTTCTCCCAGCATCTCTCTTGCCATGTCGGCGATCTGTAGTGGCGATGCCATCGCTTGTAGTTTGCGCCAGTCGCCGGTGCGGGTGTTGCCGAGGATCAGCCAGCTGTTGTGCTCCTCCTTGAAGGGGGTCCAGGCGCCGATCTTGGTCAGCACTTGCTTTACATCCGCCTTCTCTCCTCCGAGCAGCAGCCAACCATCGTCGGGCAACTCGGCGGCGTCGTGGTACGCCTTCATCCGTTCGACCGTATCAAACTCGGGATCGACCGTGATGGAGAGGATCACCACCTCGGGACCGATGCGATCCTCGAGGATCGCACTGGTGTTCTTGAGGTTCTGGATGATGGGGGGGCAGACGCCGGTGCAGCGGGTGAACAGTACATGCATCAGTACCAGTCGGTCGCGCAGCAGGTCGTCGAAGAAGCGCACGGAGTTGCCGTCGTGATCGACCAGCACGTTGTTGGGGAAGTAGTCGGAGGCCTCCTCGAGGCGCCGGAAGACCGCCGCTCTCTGTTCGATGCCGGAGGCGATCTCGGCGATGCCCTCGGCGCTGGAGAGTCCGTAGGTGCGAGCCCACTCGCCGGTCTGATCGTTGCCGATCAACACCGTGGCGGTGTGCTGTGTGATGTCTCCGGTGGCCGCATCGAGTGAACGAAGCAGTTGATCCATCGTCGGCTTGTCGCCGGTGATGAAGCTCCATCCCGGCTCGGCTCCGAACAGGGCTCCAAACTTCTTGATGCGCGCGGGCGTATCGTTGGCGGGATCGACACTGATCGAGATGATGCGGATGGCGTCGCCATGCTGCTCCTTGGTCAACTGCTGGACCTTGCGCATGGTGGCGGTCAGCGGTGGACAGACGGTGGTGCAGGTGCTGAAGAAGACGTTGATCAGCACCGTCTTGCCGGCGATCAGATCGGTGTGGAACTGAACCCGCTGGCCGTCCTGGTTGAGCACCGAAAGGTCGGCAATTTTTGGAGCCTCGATGAAAGCAGTGGCGCGGGTCGCTTCCTCTTCGGTCGGCTTTTCGCAGCAGTCTTCATCTTTTTCGGGCTCCTGTATCGCCTCCTGTTCGCAGCACTCCTTGTCGTCAGTCTTCGGGGTCGGCTGCTTCGCTTCGTCGCAACAGGGCGGATCCTGCTCTTCTTGAGAGGTTTCTGAGTTCTCTTGTTGAAGGGAGGGCGACATCGCATCGCAGGGGAGGGTCGAGATGGCCAGTATCGATGACAAAATACAAAGAAGGGTCATGTTTGTCAGTAGTCCTGGATTGTGGAAACAGTTCATCAGTTTCACCTGTTCGAGGGGCCGCTTACAAGAGATAGCACCCATCATATCGCCGCCGACCTGATCCGCAGGGCGCGGATCAGGTCGACGGGCACAGTTGACACTAGGGGCAGTTGGTGGAGGAAGTGCAGTCGAGAGTGTCGGCGGTCAGGTCCGCTCCACATTCACCATTCGGGGCTGCAGGTCCGGCACCATCGGCGAACAGGTAGTTGATCAGGGAGATCGCATCGGTGATGTCGATGGTACCGTCGTCGGTGGAGTCGGTAGCATCGAGACACAGGGTTGGCGCGCCGCCAAACACGATGTTGAGGGTGTTGATCACGTCTCCCAGGTCCAGATTACCGTTGGCATTGCTGTCTCCACGCTGGAACCTCTGCGGTGCTGTTGCTTCGCCACAGATCGCCACGACGGGGTCGCCACAGATGGTAATTCCACCGACACAAGCCGTGAACAGGCCGGAGTTTACAACAGGAATCGAGTACTCCAGAGTGGTCGCCCCGAGGACTGCAACTTCGACCCCATCGACGGTCACCTGCCACTGGTCCATCTCGGTGGTGGAATCCCAACTGAGGGTCGCAATGTAGGTCGCCGGATCGATGCTGATCGCCACGCTGGTGGGCGAACTGGAAGCGATGCCCTCGGAGGTGATTTCGATACAGGAAGCTGGACCATTGACGCCGTTTGCGACCGGATTCAAACAAAGCTGCTGGGTACCGAATCCGGAAAGAGTGACGCTCATCGAGGTCGCTTCTCCGGGCAAGTTCTCGAGTACCACTCCATCGAGGGTCGCCACGATCGAGGTGGTGACACTGCTGTTGGTCCAGGAGACATTGAAGATGTGTGCACAGGGGTCGACTACCACTGCTGGTGAAATCACCGGAGGAGTGGGAACCAGTACCAGAGCACACTCACCGGATGGGGCCTCGATGAGATTGACCACTCCGATGACGCAGTAGAAGTATTCACCCGGATTGACCGGATCTGTGTGAGAGGTCTGGTCTCCCGGCAGTCGTCCAACGGGCAATCCGTCACGCACCACGATCACCTCGTCGTAGATGGTCTGGTTTTCCCAGACGAGAAGGGCGCCGATGTTATCAGGAGTACAAGCGAGTGCCCCTGGAGCTGGCGGCGCGACGGTCACACTGCAAGAGGTATCCAAGGATGGGAGGTCCTGATTGACCGCAACCACCGAGTAAGAGTAGATCCCAGGTACTGCGATTTCATCGAGGTAACTGGCGATGGATCCTGGCAACACCGAGAGCAACTGACCGTTTCGATACAGTTCGACGGTGACGTAATCGACTCCGGTGTTGGTCCAGTTCAACTGAACTCCGGTACCGGGAAGGGCAGCGCAACTCAGATCGGAAACCGGTTGGGCGGCAACCCTCACGTATGGATCGACCTTCAACAGTCCCCAACAGCCACCGGTGAAGGCGAAACTGTCGGTCATCCGGTACATGTATGTTCCTGCAGATCGGGCTTCTCCACCCGCCTTGATCAAGATATTCTCGTGGGACTGCGCGGCAATCGGACCCGTCGACCCGGTGCTCATGCTCTGAGGATTGAGGCCAATCCGAGAGGAGTCGTCGGTGAAGGGTTGCCGTTGCCAAGCGTGTCCAGACAGCCCGAAGGCGTGACCGGCATCTGATCCGCCAGACTGTCCGACCCGGAACATGACCAACTGGCCCGCTTCAGCATCGCAGCCAGGAGTGGCTGGATCGAGGCAGGGAAGGTTGGCACAACCGGTGAGGGAAGCGGTAGAACTGAACACATTGGTGTGATCCATCGACGATTGCTGCACCCAGGGAGGTGAACTGTTCACACCCATGCGAAGCCATGTCGGTTCGGTCCGGTAGTTGTATCCGGCCAAATTTTGTAACTGTTTATCATCGAGTCGCTGATTGAGTTGTCCCTTGCTAAGCAGAGGGAACGAGTCTTGTACCTGCAAGACATATTCTCGATAGAGCAGTACTCCATCCTGGTCGAGAATATCAGCCTCATAGCCACTTCTGGCCTCGACATAGCCGTTTCCATCATGGTAATCGTAGAACCACTGTGATCCCTGCGGTTCGATCACCAGCGAGCCGAACAGGCCATGCTTGTGATGATTGAATACGTCTCCGAAGGAACGAAGATTGGTCATTCCGAACTCGATGGGAGTGTACTGAACCGATCCATCCGGTTGCGCATCGATGGATCCTGCGTACCAAGCGTACTGCTTGGTATCACCGGGACCCGCAAGGCTATCGGGGTTCCATCCGACGTTGGAGGAGGATCCTGACCCGACATCATGGGCGACCAGTTGAGGGCTGAGTCCGACGGTGGTCTGGACCGACTCGATTCCGTTGATTCGAGGATCTCCGATGCCGGGTTGGATCACTGCAGGAAGCATGTTGGTGAGAGACACCTCGATGCAGTCACCTGCGTTGGCACGGATCACCAGCGGATCCACTTCTTTTTGGCCTGTCATGAACGAAATCATGTCTTCCTCATGGATGTAGAGCAGTCCATTGGGGTCAAAGATCGTGAACTGATCGTTGTACATCAGTCCGGCACCACCCAGAAGATCGGCGGCACGCCAGGCCTGGATGTGAACCTGTCGAATCGGCGGTGATCCAGGACCGGTCGGGCACAATCCAGACTGCAAGGGGTGCTGTGGACGTGGAGTGGAACCGGAGTTGTTGGGAAGGAAGGCGAGTCCAGATTCAGCCTGATGATAGGCTCTCATGATGCCCCAGATGCCGTCCTTGGCACCACCGTCGACTGAATCGAGATACATGTAGTCGGTCGCACCATGGCTACCGGCAGTGTGTCTCAATCCGTCGCCGAGTTTGAAGTACATCTCGAAGTGCTCCGAGATGCCATAGAACTGCATGTTGGTGAATCCCGAATTGGGGTTGGAGCCTTCCTTGAGCCAGCGGTTGCCATTCACGGTGAATGTGTGGAACTCCTCCTGCGCACCATGGGCGATGGAGATCTTCACATTGTCTCCCTCGTAAGCACGTGCCAGAGGGGTGAACGGATCGCCGTAGACGGACGAATCGAAGGAGGAATTGGCGGCCCCCCCTGATGGTCCGCGAGTCGGAGGATCGTTGCGATAGTTGATGGTTTGAGCGCCACCGCCCATCGAGATCGCCTCGGGGCTGTTCATGCCAGACATGTTGGGCCAGTTGTTGGTACCGTCTGTCTGAGCCTGAGCTTGAGCTTGGGACATGGGAGCATTGACGGGATTGTTGGCACCGTCATAAACCGGCATCCATTCTCCCGTTTCGAACACGAATTCACGCACACTGTCGGCACCCTGTACCCCAGCAAGAACATTGGCAGCCCAGGTGGTGGGTCCACCATCTGATCTGGTTCCCAGTAGCGTGTTGCCGTTGGGGTAGGTCCAGATGGAGTCGGTCGGTTCGACTACTAGCAGCGCGTAAAGGCCGTGCTGCTGGTGAGAACTGGGACCGAAGTGATCATGAGTGAAGACTGAGCGAATGGTGCGGTCTTCTCCCTGATTATTGACCAGGGGATCGGCCCACCAGCGCTGAACGGTGGTCTGAGCTCCGACCCACTCGTCGTTGGAACCGGGACCAAAGACTGGATGGGTTTCTGCAGTCAGCAACTGTTGGCCGGCATTATTGGCGGTCTGCCAGACATTGTTGGCGTGGATTCTCTCCCGCACTTCATCCGGCGAGTAGGTACCGTCCTCGTAGTTCCAGCCGTTGGCCCCACCATCGGACGATGTGACATCGAACTTCACCAGGTGAATGTGCTGACCGATGATGTCGGTCGGCGTGAAGATCTGGAAGTCATCGAGATTGAGGTTGTTCGGCATCAAGTTGGTCGATTCGAACACGATGCACTCGCCGGAGTTGGCTCGGAAAAAGAGTGGTTCCGGGGACCGGGTTCCGTTGAGAGTCGGCATCACATCCTCGTTGAGGACTGCGATTCTCGCCTGGCGATCGTGCCAGCCGAGTTCGTTGATGGTCATGTCGAACTGGATGTACGCAGCCTTGTAGGTGCGTGTTCCAACCGCTCTGTTCAATCCATTGCCGTCGATGAATTGATCGGGGCAGGGATCAGCAAAGGGTGCTCCCGCTGCGGGAGCGCGACCGTTGACGAGAAACAGCCCGGCGTTTCCAGAACTATCGAAGGAAGGATAGCCGCGGCCTGCCCAGTTATGGCTGTCCGTCACATCGACGGCACTGTTGCCCAGAATCCCGGCATGGAAATTCTGCGCAGCGACTTCAAGTGCTGTTCCGTTAGGCGGTAGCAATTCGATTTCTGCGGATTCCAACACCCTGCTCCAGCCGGTCTTGGCCGGGTGTGGGTCGTTGGCCGCGACCCTTTGATGGATCGGATCGGTCAGGAACTTGGCGGCAATCCCGCTCACACCATCGATCACAGTACTGGATTTGATGCGATGTCGTTGAAGACCTCCATCGTGGACCATCTCGAGTGGCGGTTGCGGTGCCCGGTGTCCTGCTTCTCCTGCCATGTAATGCGGGAATCCGGGGAATTCTGTGGTGGGTATCGGCGGCATCACCTTGCCCGGGAGCGGAACGAGCGCCGGGACAGGTGTGCCCTGGGGGATCTCTCCATCGGGGAGGTTCCTTGAAGTGGAGCCATCCTCGAACACATCATGGGTTCTCCACAGGCTCCACATCCCCTGGGCGAAGTGAGGATAGAGGTGACAGTGAAAGATGCTGTCGCCGGGAGTCTTGTTGCGGTTGCCACTTCCATTGTAATTGATTTCGTAGGTGTAACTACTTCCTGGAGCGATCGACTGGGAATCGAGATAAGTCGAGTTCGGATTCCTCGGTTCGAAGAGCCACTGATGGGCGTGGAGGTGGAACACGTGGGTTTCGGCTCCCATGTGAAGGTTGCGGAATCGTACGGCGTCACCGAGATATGAATGATAGACATTCGATGGATCGTCGGAGAATGATGCCCTCTCGACGATTCCGCTGACAGGATTCCGGGTGACAGGCATCGATGGATCGCCATTGGCCCAGGACTGGAGGAAGAATTCCTCGAACTTGCATTCTCCACAGTTTCTCGCCGGGCCATCGCCAGAACGAGTGGAGATGATGGGAGCACCCATCCCAGCAGTTCCGTAGTTGATGGCGAAGGCATCGCGAACACCCGCATAGAGTTTGTCCTGCTTGAGCACCGGGTATGCCTGCGTGATGCCGATCTCATCATGGAAGATGATCACGAATTCACGGTAGGGGTCTCCGCATGTGCTGGAGGGAGGTGCGTCGATGCAATCTTCGCCCCCTGGAACCACGATGGCGGTGAGGTCTGAATGAAGGGTATTCAGGTTGTCATCGAGAATCCTGAAGATCGGTTTTCCACTGACATCGGTGGTGTTGTAGTCGATCTGGGGAGTGCCGTTGGGGTTCAAGCCAGTGGTGGCCAGTGCCAGCTCAGTGTCATTGACCTGAGACCTGTACCAGGTCGAACCCTGCGGCTGAACGGTTACAGCTCCAAACAGTCCACGAGCGATGGCTCCTTGGGCTCCTTCTCCTCCGATACTGGAGGATGGGGAATGGAACGCGAACTGGCCTTCAGTGGTGCAGTAGTAAGTAAAGGTCGATGATTGTGTCGCAGCCAGAGCGGAGGCTCCATTGACTCCCAGCGCCAGCCCTTCACTGGCAGGGGAGGTGGGCTCCAGTCCGTTGACGTGGAATGCCACGGTTCGAGTGCCGTTATTGCTGCCGCCTCCATCAAAAGGGGAGGGTGAGGGACTCAACAGGTTGGTGAGGGTGATCTGGAGACAGTCACCGACATTGGCCCTTAGAACCAGTGGGCGTGGACGCTTGTCATTTCGCAGCCGGACATTTCCGGGAGCGATGGCGGTGCCCGCGACTCTCGGAATGACATCGTGTGACAAGGCAAAGATCATCCCGTGACGATCTACAGCGCCGTAGCGGTTGTAGGTGATCACCTGATCCAGAGCGACCACATCTGCAGTGACGGTACGGCTACAAGGAACCGCATAGTACTCGGGGTCAGGACCCTGGGCGTATCCGAAGGTGGATCCGGCCAGTACTGCCAGCAGGCTCGCTACCTGAAGCATGTTTCTTTTCAAGGTTCTCCCCATTCAAGTGAATGCGTCGGGCGTCCACCCGAGTCACACATCCCATAGGATTGATAGCGCCCAACCGTCTGCATCGAAGCCGTTGAACTGCTTACCCGGGGGAGGCAAGCGAAAACGACGCAGTGCTAGCCGCAAATATAACTACCCCCACAAAGTTCAACCGTCCGTTCCTCCGCTGGTCGAAGCCAAGAGGAACAAGATTGATTTCTCTCATCCACAATGGTCACCCCTCGATCCTATACAGAGGTGGGCATTGGATCAACAACGTAAACACGGGTTGAAGATCATTCGTTATGTACTAATCGATTTTAATGATAGTCATGTTAGGCAGTTGATAGCGTGGTGGATAACCGCTAAATCGGGTGAATAAGCAATATGCGACCTCTGTAGAGTAATTTGTTCCGGGCCAACCATGTCAACATGACTTACCTGCTTCTTTCGACATATGGTTGTATGTTCAGAGAGATTACAGATTCTACTCTTGTTTGTAAGCCCTGAAGGGCTAGGATATTTAGTTACAGAGGCCGTTAACCTGAATGTTAACAAGCAGGGGCAGGTCTATGAGACACCGACAGGCGGAGGTGCCTGGGGTTGATTATTCAGAGATAGAACTGGCGGATCAGCCGCGGTTCCGACGGAGGCGTGACGCTCGGTGGCTCTACCGGGCCCAGAGATAATTGAAATGAGACTGCGAATCATGCTGAATCAACGATTTCGTCATCAGCAAACTGATGACTGTATTGAAGGGAGTTTCCGGGCAATGACTACTCATGGAATCAAATACATCGCCCTGCTGGTAGCTCTGGTATTAGGGTTATCTACTTTTGGAACTACGCAAGTTACTCCGCCTGACCTGATCAGTGTCGGGGGAGCGAGCGAAGGAATCACAGGAGCTGGAGTCAGCGGTGAGATCGAGTTCTTCTCGATCGATAACCCGAATGATCCCTGGTCCTCTGGAACCCTGGTCGTGGCCGGTCAAGTCTGGATCATTCCAGCAAACCTGGTGGCGGACCTTCCTGCAAATCGTCTGACGATGTGGCAGATGATGCAACAAGCTCCACCCGAGGCGCTCGCCCTCGGTGAGACCGGACTGTGCAAGGGTGACAGCACCGTTCGTGGTCGTGGCGGAGCCATCGCCAGTCTTATCGGCAATCAGATGCCGGATGGACGAAATATCGCCGGCGACTTCTTCCTCCAGAAGAGTTCGGACTTCCTCACAGGAGAAGTGACCTACATCGATTACGACGAGGGGTATGTGTGTATCAATGGTGTTATGGGCGATTCCGCCACTGGAACCATGGTCCGAATGAATGACCCCGAGGGAGTGCACTCGATTCAGTCTGGTCCTGGGTGTCTTGAGGGACAGCCCAACTGCACCCCAGATATCCGCTTCGGCAACGACCCGGAAAACTACACCATGGTCTTCTCCAATGGATATCCGATGTGCATTCCCAGCACTGTCACCGGAGGTGCACGCACCACTGGTTCCGATGCTGACGGAAATGGCGATGAGTTCTGCCCCAACTACAACCGTGAAGGACCGGTTCGGGGCAACGGAACAGAAGCCACCGATTCTCGCTTCCAGGCGCCACTGCAAATCGGAGACATGATGAGTGCCGAGGGTAATGTCGAGAGTATCAACGGGGTCACTTTCTTCTCCTGTCACAGTGCGGCGAATGGAAAGGCCATTACTTCGCGAGATGATCCCACCCAACCCTCTTACCTCATGGCTGACGAAGTGGAGTGGGATGCTCCTGGATTCAACAACGAGCGGGTCAAGGTGTTGATGATCGGTTTCTCGACGCTGGATAGTTCGCAGGTCGATATGTTTGCGGTCGACCTCGACCCCGCGAACCAAGAGAGTCACGAGCGGTTGATGGGCAGTACCAGAAATAACCCAAATACTATCAATCATGGAATCGGCCAAGGCCGCGCCGGCGTCTTCAAGGTTGTCTACGATGTGGACTTCCTCAAGGGAGCACCTGTTACGATTCGTCGCTCACCCTGTGCGAACCTGACCAACGCTGGATTTGATGTCTGCCCCCAGGGGGGAACCATCAGCGAAGAGTTCGCACTACTGGCTCCCATCACTCGAGATGTCCAGTTCCGTGCGATTCACGGCGATACCCTCGATGAGGGAATCGAAGCCTACAACATGCAGGGAGATGCCTGGACTCATGACCAGTACCTCACTCCTGCGGGAATCGGCCATCCGGAATGGGATGAGATCGATCTCAATCGCATGTGGATGCCATTGATCTTCGCCGGTGAAAACTGGAATCTGGATCGACGTCTTGGCCCTGGTGGTTGTATGGATTTGAATGACGACGGAAACGCCGATTGCGAAGACACCACATCGACGCCGGTCGGAGACCTGCACCTCGATCCGTACCCCTACGGCGGTCTCAATCCGTTGACTGGAATCCTCGGTGGAGGAAATCTGCCGATTGGAGACGACGGGGATGGGTTCGATACGGTCCTGGGAGAGATCTGCGATAACGGTATCGATGACGATGGCGACCTTGCCATCGATTGCGACGACCCTGAATGTGATCTCTTCGCCGATTGTGTTCTTCTCGACCAAGCTGGCGGAGAAATCGGCGAGCTCGGTTTATGTGGAGATACCATCGACAATGATGGCGACGGACTGATCGACTGCTTTGATCCTGAGTGTGCTGGTTCTGCCGACTGTGTCGGAATCGGAGCCGTACTCGGTTTCACCTTTGTCCCGACCAACATGGAAAGAATCTTTGGCTACTGGCCAATGACCTACGAGGATCTGGATGGTGATCTGCTCAACGGTGCGGAGACCCTGACCACCGTGCTCCCGTTCATGACGGCGCAAGGTGCAGTCTCTAGCTACGCGACAGATTTGAAACCTGCGCCAGGCATTGCAGCAGACCTTCCAATTATCGTTGGACCCTGTGAGGGTTTCAATGCGGATCCAGCCGCCGCACTTCCGGGGGCCTCTGGTATCGCCGCAACGGTGGATACTGCCATGGTCATCGCGGAATCCGACATCGCCACTGACTCCGATGGAGATCAACTCACGATCACCTTCGGTGCTGGAAGCGACGGCGGAACGATGGCGCTGGTTGGCGGAGATTATGTATACACCCCGGCGACAGGATTCGTCGGAAATGAATCATTCACCTTCACTGCGACGGATGCCCACGGTGGTGCTACCACCGGAAGCCTCAGTTTCCAAGTGGCGCTGTAGAACGCGATAATATTGGCAATGTGGAATAACAGGAGAGTGGACAACATGTTCAACGAAAAGAATAGAAAGAAGGGTAGGATGACATCTCTCACGAGATCCTTTGCCCTGCTGTGCTCGATTGCGATGATTTTCGCAGCGGGAATAGCACAAGGCCAGGTTAGCGAAAGCCCGCCACCGACTTCTCGGGCAGTCGTGGTGTTGGGTGAAATCGAGCACATCTTTGTCGACGATATGGAAGATATGTTCTCAGCAGGATGGATCATCGCAGACGGTACTGCGGTCAGGGTCCCTGCCAACCTGCTCATCGACCTTCCAGCCAACCGGATGACCCTTCGAGATTTGATGAATGGGGCTCCGGCAGATTGTCGTGCCAACGGCGAATCGGGGCTTGCCAGCACCGATCAATGCTTGGTCAGCAAGGCCCTCGGTGGTGGTGGTTTGCAGGCAATCTGCAACCGTATGCAGGATGGCTTCACCATTGCTGGTGATATCTTCATCCTCAAAGATATGGTCGGAAACGTCGCAGGTGGGATTGTGGGACCGACTGTCGGCGGATATGTCTCCTATATCGATTACGATCAGGGCTACTTGGTTGTCAACGGTGCCATGTATGAGAAACCGGCCGCGGATGGTGGAACCGATAGAAGAGGTTTGATCGTTCGGATCAACGATCCGGAAAGCCGTCAGACGGTCCAGTCGGGTCTTGGATGTGATGATGCAAATGGAGCCAACTGTTCCCCGGATGAACGTTTCTGTGTCGATCCGGATAACTACTCGATGACCTTTTCGACCGGATATCCGGTCTGCATTCCCAGCAGCGATGTTACTGCCCCAGAGCGTACTAATGGTGCAGACTCCATCACGGGTATGGGCGACGAGTTCTGCCCGATGTGGAATCGCGAATTTACCGGGCCTCGGCAGAGAACCGTTCCCGACTCGAGATTCTTCGTTCCGCTGGTTCCAGGAGATCCGGTCGGTTTTGATGGTAACTTCGAAGTGGTCAACGGTGTTCGCTTCTTCTCGACCTACGGTGGAACGATCCAGCTGGGTCTCAAGACCAAGGATCAACCGGACCAGCCGGATCACATGATCTGGGCTGAGGTGGAGCAGGACTGTCCGCCCTTCGATAACGCCAGGATCAAATCGCTCTGTATTGCGTTCACGACTCTCGAAAGTTCCTGGGTGGACTTCTACAAGCTCCACAAGGACCCAGTTTCTGGTGAAGATATCGAGTACCCATGGGGTTCATCTGTCGGAAACATCGGCACCAGGTTCCATGGAATGCCGCCCAATGCTGGTGGCATCTTCAAGGTTGGTTACGATGTCGATTTCCTGCTGGGAGCTCCTGTCAGAGCCGGGGTTAGCCCCTGCCAGAACCTGCAAAATGCGGGCTGGATTGTCTGCCCCAATGGTGGAACTATGACGGAAGAAGTCAATGTCTCGATGCCTGTTCACAGGGAGATTGTCGGCTACTCTCGTCACCGTGATGAACTGCTGCCAGGCATTTTCCCGGTCGACGTGCTTGGCCGAGAAGCCCAGCATGGCATGTACGTGACCCCCTCGGGAGTCGGGCACCCGGAGTTTGGCGAGATCAATCTCAACAAGACTGGCTTCCCCTTCGTCTTCGATGGGATTCCGTGGAATCAAGATCGACGCCTTGGTGTCGGTGGTTGCCCGGAAATCGCCGGAGCATTCGCCTGTGAAGATCCTGCCTCGGTTCCCATCGGTACCTTCGCCCTGGATCCGTTCCCGTCCGCGGGAGATCCCGATTGGGTCCAGCACTCCATCAACAACGGAGTCCCGATCTTCGCGGCGGAACGATTCAGCGCTTATCATCCGTTCGGTCCCGACGATTTTGCACCGCAATACGGACCCGATGCTCCTGCGCGTGAGTTCCCTCCTATCCTCGATGGATTGTCGGGAATCCTCTGTGACGTGACCAACGGCGCACCTTTTGCCGCCAGCGACGCTCTTCTGGCGGTCGAGGATACTGCGACTGCGATTTCAACGGCTGATCTTCTCACCAACGACAGTGATCCCGACAATGACAGACTCGAGGTCTTCATGGTCGAGGGAACCAGTCTCAATGGTGGATCTGTCAGTTCCGACGGTACCCTGGTGACCTTCCAGTCCGCTCAGGATTACAATGGTCCGGACGAGTTCTACTACAGTGTGACCGACGGTCACGGTGGAATTTCAAGAGGATCCGTCTCCGTGACGATTTCTGCGGTCAACGACGATCCTGTCGCTCAGATCGATGAGATCACCATGTCTTCGGCAGTTGCCTACGACTTCACCGATGCCGATCTGCTCGACAATGATCACGATGTGGATGGGGATACGCTGACGATCGTCTCCATCTCCGAAACCGTTCCAGGAACGGGAACGGTCACACAAACCGGTACGGGTCTGTGGCGTTTCGAAGCGACTGGTCCCGGGCTCAGTGCCTGGTCTTACACCGTGGAGGATGGCTTCGGAGGGTCGGCCATCAGTGTGGTGCGTTTCTGGGTCGACAATGCGGCTCCTGTCGCTACGGACGACCTTGCAACCCTCGACGAGGATACTCCTGCGACCATCAACGCTCTGCTGAATGACACCGATGCCGAAGGGGATACACTGACGATCAGCGCTGCTTCTGCTGGATCGCAGGGAACTGTTGAGATCGTCTTTGGTAGCAGCCTTCTCTACACTCCCGATCTCGACTCGAACGGTACGGATTCCTTCACCTACACCATCACCGATGGAAAAGGGACAGAGGCGACCGCCACCGTGAGTTTGACGATCAATCCGATCAATGATGCTCCTCGATTGGTCAATGACTCGTACCAGACCCTGGAAGATACCTTCATTGATATGCAGGTGCTGCTCAACGACTACGAGCCCGAGGGTCACAACATGACGGTGTCGATCCCGACCAATGCAGCCATCGACGGAACCGTCACACTACTCGCAGGTGGGGTAATTCGGTTCACACCGTTGCCTGACTCTGCCATCGGGCTTCCGGCGAACTTCGTGTACATCGTTACTGATGAGCTGGGAGCCTTCAGTAGCGCACACGTAGATGTTCTGGTGATTCCGGTGAACGATCAGCCCGTAACAGGGATTGATACTGCCCTGATGCTGGAAGACACTGCGACCACCTTGAACGTGCTGCTCAACGATGTTGATGTGGACCGAGATCAACTCCGGGTCAGTTCAGTCACACCTCCGGCCAACTTCCCTGGTAATGTCACCTGGGATGTCAACGGCACTGTGACTATCACTCCTGATCCAGATGCTTCATCGCTCACTCCATTACTGATCAGTTATGTGGCGACGGATGGAGTACTGGAAGACACCGGAACGATCAGCGTTGTGATCCTGCCGATCAACGACGATCCGGTGGCTAGCAACGATCTGGGTAACACCATGCTGGAGGACAACTCCATCGACATCGATGTATTGGCGAACGATACCGATGTGGACCCGGGGGACACCCTCCAGGTGGCTTCGGTGACTCAGGGAACCAGAGGCGTCTCGAGTATGCTCGCTAATGGATCGGTTCGTTACACTCCAAACCCGAACGAGCACGGGCAGGACCTGTTCACATACACCATGCATGATGGCGTTGGTGGACAGTCGACTGCAACGGTTGCCGTGACCATCGAGTCCGTCAATGACGTACCCGTGGCTGGCACACTTTCGGTACTCCCGATGGCCGAGGATGGAACTCGTTTCATCACTTCCGCGCTGCTTCTGTCAGTCGCAAGTGATGCAGATGGAGACCCACTTTGGATCACCAACGTGGGACAACCGGTCAATGGCTTGGTTACGATCGATACTGATGCGAACAACAACATCACGACATTGATCTACCACCCGAACGCCAACTACCACGGATCGGATACATTCAGTTACGACGTAACCGATGATGTGATCAAAGGCGGAACTCTCAGCAGCAGCTCCAGTTCAGTGACGCTCAATATCCTGCCGGTGAACGACGCTCCGGTTGCGATCAATGACGCGAATCTGTCTGTTATTGGCGGAGAACTCCTCGCCATAGCTCCTCTGGCTAATGATTCAGACCCCGACGGTGATCCGCTCACACTGGCAAGCCTTGCCAGCGGACCGTTCCACGGTTTGGCTGTGATCAATCCAGATGGCACTCTCGACTATACTGCAGATGACAATTTCGATGGCAGCGATACGATTCTGTACGTGGTCAGCGACGGTCACGGAGGATCCTCGACAGCGAGTATCGTGATCAGTATCACTGCACCGCCATCCACGGCACTGGCGGTGATCCGTGGCGACGCTAACATCGACGGCCACCTGGACGTCTCCGACCCGGTCGAAACGGTTCTATACCTGTTTGATGCGGATCCGGTGGCTTGCTTGCTGGCTCTCGATTCCAACGACGATGAACTGGTGGATCTGGGAGATATCATCTTCTCCCTCAACAACCTCTTCAGTACCGGTGCCGATCCGGCTGCGCCGTTCCCCTTCTGTGGTTTAGATCCGACCACGGGATCCCTGCCATGTGCAGGATTCGGCCTCTGCGACTGATTTAAAGTCAGCGTAGACCATCGGTTCAGGGCCCGCGGGATACTCCCGCGGGCCCTGATTTTTTGTTCCGGATTTCCTGTTGGATTCCGAAGATGGGGGAAGGGGGGGTACATTCTCGGTGAAGGACGGTTGTCGGGCTCTGACGAGATCGACAAGATCGCCCGGATCCGCTGATCCGCTGATCCGCTGATCCGCTGATCCGCTGATCCGCTGATCCGCTGATCCGCTGATCCGCTGATCCGGTGGCTGACGCGG
>CAVOEM010000047.1:0-15356 GCA_963694575.1 Planctomycetes bacterium UBA1146
ACCGCCATACTGAGTCGAGGAGAGGGGCCAACCGGATGTGTGCAACACCTTGCCGGAGGGGAAGCGTCCCTCGGGTAGCTTCCACAGTTCCTTGCCGCCGGTGCCGAAGATCTGAGGATTTCGTCCCTGCAAATTCTGCTCGTCGATCAACTGTCGTGTGAGGGATCCCCGGACTCCTTCGCCGAGCACGGTGCATTTCGCGCTGATCTCTGCGCCGGGTTCAAAGCCTGGTCCAGGATTCCCGCTGGCATCCAAACCCTTGTCCATCGTTCGGACCCCAGCGATGTGACCATTGGCATCATGGAGGAATTGATGACCCGGGAATCCTTCGAAGACCATCACCTCTGCTTCTTCACAACGGTCCTTCAGCCAGGTCACCATCTCCGAGAGACTGATGACGGGAAATCCGTGATTTTTGAGCATCGGCGGCACCGGAATACGCAGTGAGCCAGTGGCGGAGAGGTGACGTACCTCTTCTTGGTCGACCCAGGCTTCGACGGGAAGCCCGCAGTCTCGCCAGTCCTCACCGAGTAGTTCCACGAGTGGGCGAGGATCGACCACTGCCCCGGAGAGGATGTGGGAGCCGACCGTCTGGGCCTTTTCAATGACCGCAATCTCCACATCGTCCCGACCCATGGCAGTCAGTTGTTTCTTGAGATGGAGAGCGGATGTCAGGCATGCCGGGCCTGCTCCGACGAACAGGATGTCTACGGGCAGTTCTTCTCGCTCGATGGACATGATCGCTCCGATCCGGGGTTTGCGGCATCTTATCCAGCCCGGCCAGGGATTCCACCTGACCGAGTGCTCCTTGCGGTGAACAGCGGCTCGTCGTAGTTTCCTGCGGATGAGACTGATTAGCCGGAAGGGGGTCCGAGGTGGCTCATTCGAGCAGCAACAAGAAATCAGCGGAGAACCAGGCTCTCTCCGGAAAGAAGCGAAGGAAGGTCCGTCTCGACGGCTGTTCCTTCACATGGAAGGATCTGGCAGCGATTGCCGCAGGCCAGGCGACCCTTCGATTGACCCGCCTGGCCCGCCAGCGGATCCAGGCGGCCTCCCGATCGGTGATCCAGGCTGCAGCGTCCTCCGAGCCGAGTTATGGCATCAATACCGGTTTCGGTCGATTTTGTCGGGTCCAGATCGAGCCGGCAGAGGTCGAGAAACTGCAATTGAATCTGATTCGATCTCATGCCACGGGAATCGGGGCTCCGCTCGAGGCGGCCCAGGTTCGCCTGGCGCTGGCGCTGCGAGCGAATGCCCTGGCGCGAGGAAATAGCGGCATCCATCTCGAGGTGATCGAATTGCTGATAGCGATGCTCGAGAAGGACGTGCTGCCGAAGATCCCCAGGATCGGCTCGGTAGGTGCCAGTGGTGATCTCGCTCCTCTCTCACACCTGGCTCTGGTGCTGGTCGGGGAGGGCGAGGCGCTGGTCGGAGGTCGGTGGCTCGCTGGCAAGACCGCTTTGCGACGAAGTGGCCTCGAGCCGATTGTTCTGAAGGCCAAGGAAGGTCTGTCGCTGATCAACGGAGTACAGATTTCGGTGGCGATGCTGACGGGAGCCCTGCTCGAGGCTCAAGCAGTGGTGGATGCGGCCGATCTCTCTGCCGCCATCAGCCTCGAGGGGCTGCTGGGATCGATGCAGCCCTTCGATGAGAGGATCCACCAGGTCCGACCCCATCCCGGCCAGGCGAGGGTGGCGGCCAGCATCCGGTCCCTCTTGAAGGGGAGCCAGATTGGCGCCTCCCACATCGACTGTGATCGGGTCCAGGATCCCTATTCCTTGCGCTGTGTTCCTCAGGTTCATGGGGCGGTCCGAGATGCGCTCGATTGGATCGGCCAGACCATCGAGAGGGAAGCCAACTCCTCGACCGATAACCCGCTGGTTTTCGCCGAGCAGGATGCAGTCCTCTCCGGTGGCAACTTCCACGGTGCGCCGGTCGCCTATGCCGCAGATCTCCTGTCGATCGTGATCACTGATCTCTCTTCCATCTCGGAGCGTCGTACAGAGAAATTGATCAATCCCGATACCAATCAGGGATTACCTGCGTTTCTCGCCCGAAACGAGGGACTCGAATCGGGGTGGATGATGGCGCAGGTGACATCCGCCGCGCTGGTGTCACGGATGAAAGTGCTCTCCCATCCTGCTTCAGTCGACTCGATCGTGACATCGGCGGGATCGGAGGACCATGTCAGCATGTCGACGCATGCCTCGGAGAAGGCGGCGGAATGTGCGGGGCTGGCTGCACACGTGATCGGGATCGAATTACTGGTGGCGCTCGACGCCATCGAGTTGAGGAGACCGTTGCGCAGTGGTCGACGACTGGAGAAGAGAATCGCAGCGATCCGCCAGCGAATCCCTGCACGGTCGGGAGATCGGATCTTGGCGTATGAACTGGAAGATGCAGCAACCCTGGTACGAGAAGGACAGGTTGCGGTTCTTTAGTTCTCTGGCAGCGTTCCCTCGAAGACGACCAGCCGTTCATGATGGACACCATCTCGAACCGAATAGGATCCCGGGACCTTGGCCATTTCCAGCATGAAACCGGGATCTTCAGAGTAGTAGTCGCGGAACGGAAAGTCTTTCTCCGCAAGTATCTTTACCGACATGCCACAATCTTCCATCAACGAGATGGTCTTGGGCATATTTCCCATCGTCGAGTGGATGAAGATGATACGCCCGCCGGGTCGGACCAACTTGTGAGCCTCCAGGATGAGTGTGTCGATGAAATATCGGCGGTATCGTTTGCCCGAAACACAATAGGGAGGATTGGCGACCAGGGTGTCGTAGCCACTGACGTCGACCTGGATCCAGTCCGCCACCAGTAGGCGCGCCGTGGTCTCGACTTGATGGGAATCTAGATTCTTGCGTGCGTGGATCAGGATCTGATCGTCAATTTCTGTGAGGAGCAACTCACGAGCTCCACGCTTTGCCAGGATGATGGCATGCAAGCCGCAGCCAGTTCCCAGTTCCAGCACACTTTCTCCGGAGAAGTTCAGCGACTCGAGGGTTTCTGCGAGTAAGACCCCATTGGGTGTCGGGTTCCAGACGCCTTCCGGCACTTCGAGGTTCAACTGCAGGTCTCCCACATTGAACGCCATCGTCCGGGCAGATAGGTTGCGGCCAGTCGGCTCTACGGGGGTCATCGGGATGGGCTCTCTCTCATCGTCGGCATTAATTTTTTGAACTACCTGGTTTGGCGAGTCTCCGACAAACTACCAGAGGGGGGGTGAAGCATCCACGAACTGGGTCGGGTATGTTGCCGGTGGTGAAGCCATCCACGGTATCATGCATCGGTCGGCAGGGGTGCCGATCCAGAAGGGCAGAGGTCGAGATGGCGACTCATGAGGATCGTTGGAGCCGGCACCGAGAAATCTCGGGTGGAATTCTCGCTCTCGATGCTGAAGATCTGGGTCGTTTGCTGCCTTTGTCGAAGAAGCGAATCCTGATCGACCGAGTGCTGTCGCTTCAACCGGGGAGCCACGCAGTGGCTCAAAAGGCGGTCACAGCAGGGGATGTAGCGACTCCGGGCCGAAAATCTGGTTTTGTTTTCCCATCCACCAGTGCCCTCATCGCACTGGAGCAGGTGTCGATGGTGATCCTGCTCTCGGCATCCGAACCGAAAAGTACTCTCGCATCGGCATGGTGTCATCAACCAACGTCGGTCTATCCGTCACTGGTGGAGGTGGAGACGCTGGATGTGGTGCAAGAGATGGCGGTACCCGGTCTTCTGCATCTGCGAGCGAGCAAGGTCTCAGAATCGAACGAAACAGTGAAATTTGAGGGTGGAGTGAGCGTTGGCGGTGAAGAGTTCATCACTGCTCATTGGTGGATGGGGATCATCGAGAGTTAAGACGCTACTCATAAGACGCTACTCATAAGACGCTACTCAATTGAAAAAAGAGGTGGAACCTGACTCCCGCCAGTCTGGCGGGGGGGCGCGCGTCAGGTTCCGGTCCTCTTCGTGGGAGTGTCTTGATTCAGATCTAGTCGTCGAGGAATCCCTCGAGGTTTCGCGAGCGCACCGGGTGGCGCAGCTTTTTCAGTGCGCGGATCTCGATCTGGCGAATCCGTTCTCGGGTTACCTTGAACTTTTTGCCCAGTTCTTCGAGGGTGAAGGTGCTATCGCGACCGATACCGAAGCGCATCTTGATCACCTCTCGCTCGCGCAGGCTCAGGGTTTCGAGGATGTTGCCCATCCGACCCTTGAGAGCTGCGATCGAGAGCGCCTCTGCAGGAGATTCAATTCGATGGTCCTCGAGGAAGTCGCCGAAGGATGAATCGTCCTCGGTTCCGATCGGTGTCGAGAGGGACACCGGAGAACGGCTGAGTCTGAGCATCGCTTCCAGTTCTTCCGCAGGGATATCCAGTTCCTCAGCAATCTCGTGGATGTCGGGGCGACGCCCTTTCTTCTGCAGGTGCTCGCGGCTGACTCCACCCAACTTGCTCATCGTCTCTGACATGTAGACTGGCAGGCGGACCATACGAGACTTCTCAGCGATGGCACGACTGATCGCTTGACGAATCCACCAGGTGGCGTAGGTCGAGAACTTGTAACCTTTGCGGTACTCGTACTTCTCACAGGCGCGCATCAGTCCGGTGTTCCCTTCCTGGATCAGGTCCAGGAATGAGAGACCGCGTCCTCGATACTTCTTGGCGACGCTGACCACCAGCCGGAGATTTCCAGAGGATAATCCACCCTTGGCACTCTCGTAGCGATTGAACTGAACGGTGATCTCGCGAGCTCGCTCGATGAAGGCGGGGTACGCCTCGAGGATGGCCTCGTTGATCTCGTCGAACTCGGGACTGATCGCACGCTTGTTACGAATCCTCAGTCCGACGATTTCTTTCTCCAGTCTCTTACCAATGGTAGAAACATCGGACTGCCAGCGGCTCATGTACTTCATCTTCACCTGGTACGATTCGAGCATCCGGGCCAGTCGCAGGATTCGACTGTGAAGTCTCTTTTCGAGGGCGGGTCTCACCTCGGTGTCACCGAGGGGCACATCTTCCAGGTCATTGGATTCCGACACGTTGAGGGCAAAGAGCGAGCGCATTCGCGGCAGTTCCTTCTCCAGGCGGTCGTAGAACGCCTGGCGATCTCCTTTGCGAGATAGAGTCAGGTCCAGGCTCTTTTCGACCAGGCGAGTCTGGTTCGAGATCTGCTCGAGCAGCTGAAGAGATTCATCTTGTCCGATGGCGGTCTGGTAGACATGGCGAGACAATGCCGCCTGACTCTTCTCGATCTCCTTGGCGTAATGGATTTCTTCATCACGGGTCAGCAGTGGAATCGCCGCCATCTGTGAGAAGTACATGCGGATCGGATCGTCGAGAGCTTTGACCGCAGATTGCTCTGCCTCGGCGCTGGCCTTCAGTTCCTTCTCGATCTCCTTCTCGGCTTTCTTCGCCTCCTCGACATTAAACTCTGTCGAGTCCAGATCACCGTCATCCTCATCATCGGATGGCATGACCTGACAATTGATCTCGATCATCAGCGCATGAACTTTTTCCAGCTTCTTCTTGTTATTCTTGACCTCCGGGAGGTGACTGAGGATCTCGTCGATGCCGACTTCGTCTCGACCCGAGATCTTCTTGAGTAACGATTCCAAACGCTGCTGGAATGGTTTCATGGTGCGCCTCCTGATCCGCTGCTGTTTTTGAGTGGGGAACCATCGCTCCCTCGACCCCTGAACAATGGCAAGGATCGGGCCCGGATCGGTAGGTCGAGGAGTGGGCTTGAGGGCGGTGTATTTGAGGATTGAAGCGTTCAGGGGTGCGACTTCGGGAGGAACTGTCCAGCAATGGAACGAATTTGAATACGACCTGCGGGGCGCGCTCGCAGATCACTCCCCGGTCAAGCCGTAGCGGCGCATCTTGGCGTACAGGGTGGTCTTGGGGATTCCGAGCCATTCACACACCTGGCCTCGGCGACCGTTGCAGCGATCGAGAGCTTCCGAGATCCACTCCGCTTCAAGTTGTTCGATGGCGTCCTTGAGGGAGCCGATACTGCGCACCCGGTCGAGCCCGGTGTTGTCGGTGGAGTTCTGGCGGATGGTGTGATCCTTCTCGATCACCCGAGGAGACAGGTCGGTGGAGGAGAGTTGATCTCCTCCAAGGGCATGAATCCTTCGGATCTCGTTCTGCAACTCACGGATATTTCCGGGCCAGTCATGCTGCAACAGCACCTCGGTGAGTTCGGCGCTCATCTGCTTGTCGGTGCCGGCTTCCTGATTGAGACCTGCGAGGAAGTGATTTGCGATGAGGGAAATATCCGTGCCGCGCTCCCGCAGTGGTGGCAGGTGAACATTGATCACATTGAGCCGGTAATAGAGGTCTTCACGGAAGCGGCCACCCTTGACCTCTGCGGAGAGATCTCGATTGGTCGCAGAAAGGACCCGAACATCGATCTGGATCGTTTCCTGACCACCCACACGGCGGATCACACCTTCCTGGATCACTCGCAGTAACTTCTTCTGTAAGCCAGCAGATGTATCTCCGATCTCATCGAGGAAGATGGTGCCTCCATGAGCAAGTTCGAACAACCCGGGACGATCGGTCGTGGCCCCGGTGAAGGCACCTTTCATGCACCCGAACAATTCAGTCTCGAGCAAGTTTTCCGCAATGGCGCCGCAATTCTCGCTGATGAAGGGTCCATCGGGGCGAAGGCTGTGTTGATGGATCGAACGAGCTGCGAGTTCTTTACCGGTGCCACTTTCTCCGGTGACCAGGATCGGAGCTTGACTGGGAGCGACACGCTGGACCAGATGATGCATCGCAAGAATGTCTGGATGTTCACCGATGATCGAGACGGCCTTGAAGGTGGCCTTCGAAGTTGCAGCGGGTCGGTTCTTCGTTCGTCGAGGAGTCGTGGGTTCGGCAGGGGCGGTGCTGCTGTCGGCGACCTCGGTGCGAAGCAAGGTCGACTGGATTCCTACCATCGCAAGTGCCAGCCACGCATCTTCATTGGTGAGATCATTCAGTGATTGAAAGCGGTGATCGAGGTAGAGCCAGTGCTCAGCGTCGATGGGTAGGATGTGAACGGCTGTGGTTCGGGGAAGTCTTTCTCGATCCCAGCGGTCACGATCGGGTAGTGCGGGAACATCGTTACAGGACCATGGGGAGTTCTGTTCCATCGCACGGAGGACCAGCGGCTTGAGTATCTTGTCGAGAGGGTTTCGCAATTCTTCTCGATCGAGGTCTCGAGCCAACAGGCATTGCCAGGGATGATCCTGGGAGGGGCGCAGCAGAAACCCACGTTCGGCACCAACACTCTCGATGGCCAGATCGAGCAAGGCCCGCATCGCCTTCTGGGGGTCCGATTGTGCCAGCATCGCAGCCAGCGCCGTGGCCGAACCGGTCCCATCCTGCGCGAGGATCTCGTGTAGGAGCACTGGATTCTGGGCTTCGCGAGCGGACTCCATCGCTGGACCTCCCTCTGCCCCCGCTCGATCCACTGGCAATCGAGCACTCAGGGGTGAGAATCACCATCCCCCTGCACATGAGGAGCATCCTCGTGACAGGGAGTCATTTCCGGGCAGTACTCCCGGAATCACCCCAGGTCCGTACATCGGGTACGATTCCTGCGGCGAAGAAGCATACCATCCGGGGTGAATTCACCCTGTGGAAGGATCAGATCGATGGAGCGTACTCTCATCCTGCTGAAGCCAGATGCCGTTCAGAGGCGCTTGGTGGGCCCGATTGTCGAACGATTCGAGCGCAAGGGGCTCAAGATGATCGGCATGAGACTGATGAAGATCAGCGACCAACTGGCTGCAACCCACTACGAGGCACACCAGGGGAAACCGTTCTACGCAGGACTGGTCCAGTTCATGACGTCTGGACCGGTCGTGGCCCTCGCCCTCGAGGGGAACCAGGCGATCACCGTCTGTCGCAAGCTGATGGGGGAGACCTTTGGCTGCGATGCCACCGCCGGAACCATCCGCGGGGATTTTGGAATTTCAAACGGGTTCAACCTGGTCCACGGATCGGATAGTCCCGAGGCGGCCCAACGTGAGCTGGAACTGTTCTTCGAAGCAGACGATCTTCACTCCTACCCGCTCGTCGACGACTGCTGGAACGCAGCAGAGTGATGGCGAGTCGACGCAGTGAGAGAGCTCACTCACTGCGTCGGCAAGGAGTGGACCGGTGAATCGAGACGCCCCACGAGGATTGAGACGAGAAGAGGTGACGCGCCTCATCGATGAGTTGTCTGATCTGGTGGTGGGACAGCACGTCGGTAAGGTGTTTGACGCTCCCGATGGGAATCTCAGGATCGTGATCGGATCGGGGTCCACCCGAAGGCACCTGTTGATCTCGCTTCATCCAGGAACAGCGAGGATGATTCTCTGGGGCGATCCTCCCGCAGCCACACCATCTCCTGGTGAACTGGCCACCGCACTGCGGGAACTGCTGTCTGCTTCACGCGTCGAACGAGTCGACCAACCCGGGGGGGATCGGGTGATGCGACTGGTCCTTTCCCGAGGTGGGAAAGCGGGACCCACGAGGGAACTGATCGTCGAACTGTTTGGCCGTATGGGGCGCCTGGTGGTGATCGAGGGCGGCTCACGTCGGGTGTTGCTGGTCAGCGGTCGCGGTGGTGTCGGCCGTGGAGACCCGTACGTAATGCCGGATGGAGCCAGGGATCTGGATCCAGCGGGACCCACAGCCACCATGCCTTTCGATCCGATCCAGGCGATTCCCAGCGATCAGCGAGGAGGCGAGGCCCCGCTCCATCAGTGGCTCTTCCCACGACTGCAGCAGCGAGAACAGCAGAATCATCTGCGGACACTGTTGAGAGTTGAACAGCAGTCACTGAATCGGGCATTGAAACTTCTTCGGAGGCGAGTTCGCAAGCTGGATCAGGATCTGGAAGCGGGAGCGCTGTGGCAGCAATGGCAGAGATACGGTGAGCTGTTGAAGGGGAACATCCCGAGCCTCTCGAGGGGGATGAACTCGATCGAGGTTCAAGATTGGTATCAGGAGGGGGCGCCGCTGGTCGAGATCCCACTCGAGAAGGATCGAACTCCGATGCAGAACATCGAGCGCTGTTTTCGTCGATCGAGAAAAGGAAAGCGATCGCTGGTGGTGCTCGGAGAGAGAAGGGACCAGGCGTTGGCCGCCATCTCTCAGCTCGAGCAAGGGGTGGAATCGATCGAGCAGCAACAACAGTTGGAACTGCTGGACCACCCGTCAGTCGATCAGTGTTGCGCCGAGGCGAGAAGCCTGGGAAGTCGATTTGGAAAGAAGAGGCAGCAACGGAGGGTTGCGCCGCGAGGATCTTCACGAGTCGCCGAAGCGCCTCGTTTTCGCAAGTTTCGCAGTCGTGAAGGGCTCGAGATCCTGGCCGGCCGCAGCGCTCGAGAAAATGACGAACTGAGTATTCGGACCGCCCGCGGCAATGACCTGTTCTTCCATGTCGCCCACCGGCCAGGAGCCCACGTGATCTTGCGGGTCGACCGTGGTCGGGTGGCGGCGCCGGAGAGTATCGAGGATGCCGCGTACGTGGCGGCCTACCTCTCGGGTTGGAGGGGCCCCGGCATGGCGATTGTGCACTGGACCGAGGCCAAGAATGTCAGAAAACCGAAGGGGCTACCGCCGGGAAAGGTGCGAATCCACCGCGAGAGAGAATTCCGGGTTACCCCTCGTGAGGACGGTTTATCGTCGGTCAGCGTCCCCGATCTGGAGAGTTGATCCGCACTATTTACGGCTCGGATAGGATCATCCGACTTCCCATCCAGGACTCTGGCACTAGACTGGACGGTCAGTCTCAAAGACCCGTCTCGCTGTCATGCAGAGGACCCATTAGATGCTTGAATCCCAGATGTCCGATTCTCCACGTCTCCACCTGAGGAAGCCGATCTTCCCTCTTTTCATCCAGGTGATGGGGATCGCAGTGCTGGTCGTAGTGCTGATCGCAGTGCTGGTCGCACTGGCCGGATGCAATCCGTCCGGAGAGGTTCGCGATGAAGAAGATGCTGTCGAATCGGCACAAACCATCACGAAGAACCGAGCCAAGGTCAACAAGATCGTTCGGTCGGTGATGGAGGAGGTCGATCTCGATGATGAAGATAGCATCCTGGTGGGTATCGGTCGTTACGAGGAGGCGATCGTACTCCTCGATGAAGCGGTCGAACTGGCGGGAGAGTCGATTCATCCTCGGATGGAGCGTTTCATCCTGAGACAGCGGATCGCAGCGGGGTACCAGGCGCTGTATGCCAAGGCCGATGAACATTGCACACCCTATGAAAAGTCCGGGGCCACTCCTCCGCAGGATCAGGTCCAGCGCCGCGCAGACGCAGAAGTCGGGGCGAACAAGTGGCTCAAGCTTGCCAGAAGGGACATGGATTTCCATCTCCGATCGACCACTCCCGCCTACCAGGATCCCAAGCAGTACTGGGATCTTCAGCAGATCGATGTCGCGCTGGGGGATTACTCCGGAGCGCGAACCACGCTGATCAATTTGCTCGAGGTGTTTGGTACCAAACTCTCCTCCAAGGATCGCCGGGAGATCCAGTCTCGGATCCGTCTATATGCTCAAAGGCTCAATGACGCAGAGATCTAAAAGAGCCTTCTGACGACCCTGACAAGCCACTGGGGATAATCTCCCGATGCGGGCCGCAGCCCCCGGTTTGCCTGCTTTTGACACCCGATGTTAGTCTTCTTGGCCTCAAGTCAGGGGCCTTCGTGGTCGGGTCGATCCTGTGATCGACCCCAGCGCATCGCGGTGGAAATCCTCGGGATCTCCTCCGTTGCGCCCGAGCAGGACGGTTGACCGATGAGTCAGACCTTTGATGTACCAGACGCCCTCCAGAAGAGCGCCAACACCGTATCGGTCGAAGAATTGGCCCGCCGCGGGCTGCGAACTGTCAAAGTTCTCGATCGCTCTACGGTTCTCCGGATGATCGATGAAGCGGTGGAAAAGGTCGTTGCAGAACGCCTCACCGAGATCAGCGATGTCGATCAACAGCAGATCCGCACCGAGGCTCGAAGCGAATTCACTCGTCTGGTGAAGCAGCGTAAGTCCGAGCAACTGGAACAGCAGAAGAACTACGAGGAGCGGATCAAGTCCCTCAGGGAACAGGCCGTGACGCTCGAAGGACAGTTGCAAGATGCTCGTTCTGCCCCTCCTCCTGCGACTCCCGGGATCGATGCAGATCAACTTCGATCGGTGGTCAAGGCTGCGGTCGAAGATGCAGGTGTTGGTTCAAAGGAGAGCTCTGGCGAAGAGATCGAAGGTATCCGTCAGAGCATCGATAACCTGGCCCAGCGCGTCGGAAATTCGCCGCAGGGTGGAGGATTCAAAAAGGTAAGTGAAGCCCCGTCGGAGGAAGCGCTTGTTGCTCTTTTCTCCAAGGAGACGGGGGAAAAACTGGAAAACAACCTCGATCAAGTCGAGGTCAAGAACGCGAAAGCGGGAGGTGTCGCGGCCAGTCTGGCCAAACTGCGAGGCCTCCAGAATGAAAGTGAGTGATGGGGAATGGGTGATTACGAAGATTACGCCCGCAAGAACTTTGAGGATAACGGTCCCAAGGTGAATGCCGGCAAGAAAAAAGAAGTCGCGTTTGGTCTCGAAGAGGCTGAAGCGCTCAATGCAGTGAACTATCCGGCCAAAGACACGACTACCGAAGCAGCCTCGAAGGCCGCTCCAGTGGCTGCAGCACCCGCTGCTGCGACCACCGAAAGTGTGTCGACCCTTGCTGCCGCAGGTGCCGGTGTCGCCCTCGGTCGTGGTCTCGATGTTGGAACTGCGAATCTGGTCTCGTCCTGTCAGGACGGCACCGGGAACGTCAACCTCAAGATCCAGCGCAATGCATTCATCGACATCGATTGCGATGATTACACTCGTAACATGCTGACTCGCCTTGGTGTTCAGTATGTCGTGGTCAACAACCGAATGGTTGTGGTCGGTGATCCGGCGTTTGAACTCGCCAATATCTTCAATCGCAACACACGTCGCCCGATGAAGGACGGCATGATCAGTCCCGACGAGTCGGACGCACTGCCGATCGAGAAGATGCTTCTCGAGACTCTTCTGGGACAGCCGCAGCAGCAGGGTGAAGTTTGTTACTACTCCGTTCCTGCCGAGCCGATCGATGCCGACCTGAATGTGGTCTACCACCAGGGTGTCTTCGGTGGATTGCTCAAGGGCCTCGGATACGAGCCGAAGCCGCTGATCGAGGGACACGCGGTGGTCTTCTCGGAACTCGCCGACGATGACTTCACCGGAATCGGAATCTCCTGCGGTGGCGGAATGTTCAATGTCTGCGTCGCCTACAAATCGATTCCCGCTCTTTCCTTCTCGACCACCCGTGGTGGTGACTGGATCGACCGGAACGTCGCCAGCGTCCTTGGAATCAGTTCCAGTCGCGCTTGTGGCATGAAGGAGAAGGGTGTTGATCTGACCAATCCTCAGGGGCGTGAAGAAGAAGCGGTCGAGATCTACTACCGCAACCTGATCTCCTACACCCTGAAGAACATCAAGGAGCGTTTTGAGTCCTCCTCCACGATGCCGAAGTTCCCTGATCCTGTGAGCATCGTTTGCGCGGGTGGAACCAGCATGGTGGGTGGCTTTGTTCAGGTCTTCCAGGAGGAATTCGAAAAGATCCAGTTCCCCCTCGAGGTGAAGGAGATCCGTCTCGCCGAGGATCCACTGTACAGCGTCTCGAAAGGCTGCCTGGTCGCTTCTCTCTCCGAGAGTGCCTAGCGTCGGTCACTGATACTGACGATCATGAGGGGGTGCGAAGCCACAGGCTTCGCACCCCCTCTTTTTCATCGGAGAGTAGCCTTGGTCCGATTGGTTTGCCGAACATCGTGTTTGCTGTTGCTGTTGTTGTGGGCCAACTCATGGACCATGGCCAGCGACACTCCTTCACCGCCGGATGGCTTTCTCACGGTCGAGGGCATCAGTGTCGACTGGGCCCATCCTTCCCATGTGGGGCCCCCTTCGCAGAAGCTCGCCTCGCTGGTGGAATCGACACTGAAGGACCTGAGGCAGTGGCTTGGTTCTCGTTCCACCCGCAGGCCACTGGTGCTGCTGGTCAGTACATCGGCAGGGCTCAACCGTACGCTGGAACACTATCAAGGCGAGGAAGTTCCCGAGTGGGTGCCTGCGGTGGCGTTGACTCGTAAGTCCATCATCATCATCGACACTCATTATCTGGTGCGCCATCCCATCGGGGGGGGAGCCACCGTCACCCATGAACTGGCACATCTGGTCCTGGAAGAAGCGGGAGGGCCGTTACCTCGCTGGGTTCATGAGGGGATCGCACAGTCCGCAGCCCATCAACGCCCCGATCCATCGACGAGCCGGGCCTTGACCATGCTGGCGCGGGGAGACTCACTGGTTCCCATCACTGAACTGGATCAATACCTTCCGCGGACCCACGGCCGAGCATCGCTGCTCTATGCCGAGGCTCTATCCTTCATCGATTGGACTCGGCGTCAGTTTGAACCGGGACTACACGCGAGGATCCTTGCTCATTGCAAGGAAGGAAGCCTCTGGCATCAAGGATTCGAACTGGAAACAGGGTTGACCATCGAACAGGCGACCCAAGACTGGATCACTGAACTGGCGCAGCGAGATGTGTTCCTCGGACTGGTCCTCGATCTGATCGTGTCCTGGAATGGGCTCGCACTGCTGGTCATCCTCGCCTTTGTAGTTCAAATTTCGAGACGCAGATCCAGGTTGAGACAGATGGAGGAGGAAGAACGGTGGCACTCTCAGAGGTACCCTACATCCGATGGGCAAAATCGGACGGACAACGGGGAAGACATCGTCTGACGATGAGTGCGGTGCCGCCTGTCGGTTGGCATGAGATCGGACTCGATCCGTCTTCCTTGCAACTGTTCGAGTTCACACCCTATGGTCCGACCGAAGTGATGGACGACATCTCCGATCTGTGGGGGGTTGATCCCTCGGGGATCTTGCTGGCATCCAGTGCATCCCATGCCCACTTCTGTTTCGCCGCTGCGCTGGCGGGTCCAGGAAAAACGGTGGTGCACGAGGTGCCTGGATATCTACCCGTCGTCGATGCCTTGTCGGTGGTGGGGGTGAATACGGTTCCCTTCCCGCGACGATTTGATCAGCAATATCGAATCGACCTTGATCTGCTGGCCAGAACCGTCGCTGAAAATTCAGCAGCGGTGGTACTTCTGACCAACTTGCACAATCCCAGTGGAGTTCGCCTGTCGGTCGAAGAGGAGCAGGGGATTGCAGTCATCGCAGAGGAGCAGGGGTGCCATGTCATCGTCGATGAGATGTATCGACCGTTCCTCGATCCGGATCCCGGTCCCCTCTGTCGAAGGCATCCATCCATCATCAGCATCGGTGGGCTGAACAAGGTTCATGGAGTCTCACAGATTCGATTTGGCTGGGGAATGGCGACCGAGCCGTTGGTCGATCTGGCCCGCCGGGTCTTCGACTCCACGACACTGCACAACTCCTGTCTCACCGATCAGGTGGCTCGAGCGGCGATGAAGCGCTATCAGCCGTTGCGCCAGCGGGGTCGGAGATTCGCCACCGAAGGGTGGCAGGTTTTCTCTCGCTGGTTAGAGCAACACTCCATCGAACTGGTCACACCAGCGGGGGGCCTGGTCTGCTTTCCCCGTGTTCCGATCGCAGGACTCGACGGCGATCAGTTTCAGCGGCGCTGTCTCGAGCATGGGGTCAACCTGACTCCGGGTCGTTTCTTCGGGGCCCCCGATCATGTGCGCATCGCTTTCGGGCTGGCGCAGGAGCCGCTACAGGAGGCGCTCGAGGCGCTTGGCGAGGTGATCGAGAAGCGCTGAATCTCTCCAGCGGAGAGGGAAGCGGTCGTCGGTTTCACGATGCGGGGCGATTTCGCTGGGCTGGTCGCCATCGACAGCGGAAGTTGTGACATGGCAAATCTACCGACTCGGGTTCAATTGCCGCTCCACCTCGGACAATCGCGACAGACTCGATGTGTGTAACCTGACTAGCCCACAATGGTTACGGAATATTGCCTGGAACTCAGATGGTGGCACGGCGATTGCATATCCCCTCAGTGAGGACGAAACTCCTCGAAAAACTTGCACTCCCCCCCTTTCCCGCGGAGTCCGTTGATTCTCAACGGGCTCCCTATTTTTTTGCCCATCGAGGAATTGGTCGTCGGTCGCCGAAAGGTGCTCGATCCGCTAAGATATCCGACCCACCAGATCGAGAAGAGGGTTGAATCTTGGATGCTGTACGCCAGTGGATACATGCCGGTCTCGACGTGATCGAACGGACCCGATCGGGTCTTCGACATGCCGTCGACGATCTGGTCGAGGAGGGCACCATCAACCGGGATCAGGCGGAGGCAGTGCTCGATGCCTGGCAACGAAAAGCGGACTCTTCATTCG
>CAVOEM010000048.1:0-15306 GCA_963694575.1 Planctomycetes bacterium UBA1146
ACTCCTGCACCCCTTGTTACTGGCCTTTGACATGGCAGATACCGATTCACCCTGCCCGGTCAGGTTCAACACCATTCAACCCACCCAGGCGCTGACCCTGCTCAACAGTGATTTCACCGGCAAGCAAGCTCGCCTACTGGCTCAGAAGATGAGCCGTCAAGAAACGACCTTGTCACGGCAAATCGCACGGGTCCTCTACCTCATCTCCCAGCACCCCCCGGATGCGCAACGAGTCGAGAGGAACCTGGCTTTCGTCGAGAGTTTGAAGACCGAACACCAACTCGATGAGAACCAGGCGCTGGAAGTGTTCTGCTTGATGGCATTCAACCTGAACGAGTTCATTCATATCGATTGATGGAGACCAACATGACCGACCAGCCACAGGGAAAGGGCCAATTTTGCGGCAGAACTCGCAGGGAATTCCTCTGGGAATCGGGGGCGGGATTCGCATCTCTGGCTCTCGGAGGATTGCTCGGTAACGGCTTCTTCGCTGGCCAGAGCCTCGCCGCGGATGGCTTGACTCAATTCAAGAGCCCACTGACTCCGCTGCCGGCGATGCTCGCCGCACGAGCAAAATCGGTGATCTTTCTCTTCATGTATGGCGGTCCCAGTCATATGGACACCTTTGATTACAAGCCTGCTCTTTACCCGCTCGATGGTAAGACCATCGATGTCACGACCTTTGGTCGAGGGGGGCATCGCAAACAGGGTCGAGTCGTCGGCCCGAAGTGGAACTTCAAGCAATACGGAGAATGTGGCAAGTATGTCAGTGATCTGTTTCCCAATGTCGGCTCGATGGTCGATGACATCACTTTCCTCCACTCGATGACTGCCGATTCTCCATTGCACGGCTCTGCCATGTTGATGATGAACTCGGGAAAGTTGCTGAGCGGAGCCCCCTGCCTCGGATCGTGGGTCAACTATGGTCTGGGCACCCTCAACGAGAACCTACCGGGATTCGTGGTGATGCTCGATCAAACCGGGGGGCCCATCTCCGGGGCCAAGAACTGGTCGAGTGGCTACATGCCCGGCCAGTACCAGGGCACGGTGCTACGGTCGGAAGACCCTCCCATCCTCGATCTCCAGCCACCGCCAGCGCTGGGAGGTGGAATCCAGCGCTCGGTACTCGATCACCTCCGAGCAGAGAACGCTGAACATGCCATCGAGCGACTAGGGAATCCCGATCTATCGGCGAGGATCGCCAGTTACGAACTCGCCTATCAGATGCAAAGTTCTGCGCCCGAAGCTGTTGATCTCGCAAAAGAAGATGAGGAAACCCACTCCCTCTATGGCATCGACCAGGCCAAGACCCAGGACTTTGGCAAGAAGTGTCTGATGGCGAGGCGATTGGTGGAAAGAGGCGTTCGCTTCGTCCAGATCTACTCGGGAGGCAATCACAACGACAACAACTGGGATGCCCACGGGGACCTGAAACTCAATCACGATAAACATGCCGGAGCGACCGACCTCCCCATCGCCGGGCTGCTGAAAGACCTCAAGAGAAGAGGGATGCTCGATGAGACTCTGGTGATCTGGGGTGGTGAATTTGGAAGACAACCCACGGCAGAGTATTCAGAGGGAACCGGACGCGATCACAACGCGTATGGATTCACGATGTGGATGGCTGGCGGCGGAACCAAGGGCGGAACCAGTATCGGCCAGACCGATGAACTCGGATCCGCTGCAGTCGAGAGTCCTTTGCAGGTCAAGAATTTGCACGCCACAGCACTACACTTGATGGGGCTCGATCCAAATCGGCTCACCTATTTCCATGCCGGACTCGATCGAAAACTGGTCGGATTCGAAGATGAACAACCGATCTGGAATGCGATCTCCTGAGCAAAGGGAGTCATCTCCTCTTTGATGGTGATACAGATCTGAACATTCGGCGGATGCTATTGCAGCACTGTGAATAGCAGTACCATGGCTGGTAAGGTCCGAAGGAGGTCATCATGCCAGTTTCAGATTCTCGATCATCTCTCTTGTTGCTGTGCGGTTGCTTGTTGCTGCTGTTCCTTACCCTCCCCACTTTCTGCCAGGCGCAATTCACTCCAACCCTGTCGACCAGTATCGACAACCTCGATTCAGGACAAGCGAGCGGCTTCATCCAGGATGGGTTCTTCTTCGAGGGTCAAGAGGGACCCTCTTCGATGCTGATTCAATTCGACCGCGGCTCCTTCGATTTCTCCGGATATGCTCCAGGACAACTGGTGGGAAGCCTGGTCGTCGAGGTCTTTGTCAGTGTAATTTTCGTCACCATCTCAGGGGACATCATTGCGGATGTTCAAGTGACCTCGGTCGGTCCCGATACGATGCAGGCGATCGCAGTCATCACCGACATCACGGGAAATGTTTCGGCAGGCCTATCGCTACTGGGGATTGATCTCAACATCGGCGATACCGCATTCGATGTGCTCTATACCGATCTTCCCGGAGACACCGGAGCCACCATGAATGTCACCGACGCAGGATCCCTGCCTCTGAGTGGCAATCTAGATTTCGACATTCCACTGACCTGGACAACTGCTCCCATTCTCACTCACTCCCCCTTCGGAGGAGATCTCGTCGTCGAAACGCTACTCACATCTACGACTGGCATCGAGTCCTCCTTCAACGAGGTCTTCCCGCTCAGTGGAGGCGCTACTCCGGATCAGTTCAATCGAGGCGACGCCAACCAGGATGGTGGTTTTGATATCAGCGACCCGATCTCCATGCTCGGTTTCTTGTTCAACAACGGCACTGTTCCTTGCGTACTCGCCTGTGATGCCAATGACGATAACGGGGTCGACATCGCGGATGCGGTCTTCTGCCTGAGCGCACTCTTCGGCAGCGGAGCTCAGCCTCCCGCTCCCCATGGTGCATGTGGGGATGATCCGACTCCTGGATTGCTGACCTGTCTCCAGCAAAACAACAACTGCCCCTGATTCGTCGGGCACGGGGAGGTGAACATCGAACATTCTCCATCGAATACAACGATTCTGGGCCGTGGGGTTCTGCTGGCATTGCTGGCGATAGCCACTCCCTGTTCAGCGCAGTTCGACCCATCGGTGACCACCTCCTTCGACAACCTGCAGGGCGGTTTCGCGAGTGGATTCAGTCAAGACGTACTCTTCCCCGAAGGCAGTGAAGGGCCCACAAGCCTCGTGATTCAATTCGATAGAGGCTCCTTTGATTTCACCGGCTTCGTTCCCAGTCAGCAGGTCGGCGCAGTCGTCTTCGACATCCTCATTCAAACTCCTGTGGTCATCGTCGCCGGACAGATCATCGCCGAGGTTCAAATCAGCACGGTCAGTTCCGATACAATGAGTGCGATCGCAATGGTCACAGAGATCACCGGAAATGTTGCGGCGGGTCTTGCACTGCTGGGGTTCCCCAACCCAACAGGTCAGGTGGCATTCGATGTTCTCTTCACTGACCTGCCTGATGACACCGGCGGCACCATGAGTGTCACGGATGCGGGTAGCCTGCCCCTGACTGGAATTCTGGATTTCGATGTCCCACTGATCTGGACCACCGAGCCGATTTTCAGACACTCGCCGACAGGTGAAGACCTTGGGGTCAATACCATCTTCACATCCACAACGGGTGCTGTTGTCTCATTCGATGAACTGTTCCCAGTTGCGGATTCTCTGGGACCGGAGTTCCAGCGCGGGGACTGCAACACCGATGGCTCCTTCAACATCGCAGACGCCATTTTTTCACTGGATTCGCTCTTTGGCGGTGGAGTGGATGGCAGTTGCGGCGACGCATGCGATTCGAACGATGATGGGAGCATCAATATTGCCGATGCAATCTTCACCCTCGCTGCATTGTTCAGTGGAGGCACGATGCCAGATCCTCCCACCCCTGGCTCATGCGGTTGGGATGAAACCAATAATGACACTCTCTTCTGCGCGGTCTACAACGCCTGCTGATCCTCAGACCATCACATCCGCTTCACGGCACATTCCTGTTCCTGATGGAGAATCAGGGGCAGACAGAAAATGAGTCGCAACCACCGATAGTCCCCGCCGGGACACCACAGTCCGGGTAGGGAAACTCTGGTGGGGTTCCACCCTGAAAGATGAAGCTCAACTCCCCGATCACATCCGATAGATCCAGCAGTTCGTCACCGTTGAAATCGAAGGCTGCCACGCAATCGACCCGAGCAGTTGCAAACAGATACTGCAGCATCCAGACCGGGTCGGAGATATCCATGCCGCCATCCTGATTTGCATCACCTCGGATGAAAGCACTGCCCTGACAAACGTCGAGAACCCCATCCCCGTTGTCATCCGGTCCCTGACACTCGTCTGGAATACCGTCGAGATTGCAATCCGTAGAGGTACCCGAGGCCAGGTCCACCGAATCGGCAACGCCGTTGCCATTGCAGTCAGGCGGTGGCCCCTTGGAGATGCTGAATACATCCTCAAAACTACCATCGCTTCGAACCATCGTGGCTCCGAGGTTGGATCCGGAAAAGTTGAGCGCCAGTGACCCGAGTATCGATCCTGAGTAATACATTGCCGGGTGATCCAGCGATCCGCTTCCCACCGTGCCGCTCGATCCCATGACGATGTACACGGTACCCTGATTCGGCGACGAGTCCTTCTGGTACCCACCGTCTCCGAGCGGGTCTCCGTTACCACCATCAACGATGTGGAGTGCGGGGTTCCAGGTTCCGCTGTTGCCATCGTGTCCGTCGATCAGAAACGATCTTTCGTAAACATGGCTATGCCCCGACAGCACCAGGTCACAACCTCCTGCCTCGAGGATGGGTAACGCATTCTCTCTCATATCTCTCATCCGACCGCCACTATCAGCCACTTCGTCCGAATCGTGGGTTCCCTTGGTGTAGGGAGGATGATGGAAGAAGGTCACGATCCAATCCTGAGCAGTGCTCGCGAGGTCGAGTTCAAGCCAGGTCAACATCGGGGCAGTTGTAGAGAGGTCCGATCCTTCCGAGTCGAGACAGATGAAGTGCGCATTACCAAAATCAAAGGAATAGAACGCTTCTGTCCCGGAAGCGACTCCTCCGGAGACTCCATCGGTCGGATTGGTTACCAGTCCGTAGTAGACCGAAGGCATCGTTTCGTGGTTTCCACGTGTCGAGGCAAACGGTGTCTGGATCAACATCTGCTGGTAAACATTGAAGAACGCAGCCTGATACTGGGCATCGGTGCCAGAGAGATAGGCGTTATCCCCCAGCAATAACCACAGATCAGTGTATGTCGAATCCGAATAGGAATAGTAAGCATCTCGCACAAGTGCCTGGCTGCTATTTGCGGTTCCGAAATCTCCAATCGCCCACACACTGAAAGGGGTCGCAGATCCCGGGATGGGAGAAGTTTCGAAGAAGTGATTTGCGGAATCTCCGGCCAGGTCCTGCTCTGCTGTACCGATGGCATAGTAATAGCGGGTATCTGGCATCAAGCCAGTCAGCACAACCTCATGGTCGATGGTAGTGGTCGATGAAGATACGGAACCTGTCAATGAACCGGCATCGAGTCCGAAGCGAACGCCACTGGTTGTTGCCGTGTCGGTTCTCCATCGGACCGTGATCGAATCCGCTGTGACCCTCTGAAGATAAGGACCGCGCAGCACCGATGCTGGAGGCGGCGCACCTTCGTTGATGACGACCGTGAGTTTCGGTCGCTCTGTTGTCTGAGTCGCCTCGCTACTTCGCAACACTGCTCCATTAGTTCCGCCGGTCGGCCGGAAAATCCAACCACGGTTACTGGCCGGGTTGACCGCCCATTGTTCGATACTGTGCAGTACATCGATGGACTGCGGCCCGGTAGCACCGAGTGCGGACCCGACCTCTAATCCATAATCTTCAGATTGCACGCCAGCAGCGGCTCCAAAACTGTTGAAATTAGTCGGAGACGGTGGAGACCAGTCGACCTCGATCTCATTGACCGTCGCCGCATCACCGGGGTCAATCGAGGTATAGGAGAGAGTTGCGGATGTGATCACGTCTGAAGGCTGAATCTGCCCCGGCAGCGACCCGAAGATCTCATCAAACCGGATGATCAGGAAGTTCTGTCCTCCGGCATCGGAACCGTCCCACTCGATCACCAAACTGGTGTCATGATTCGCATTTCCCACCGCACCCTGCAGCCATGTATCGGTGGTCTGACTGTGGCTATAAACCCCCGCCTGAAATGTAAGGGTGTCTGCATGGAGCAATGACGTGAACAGCAACAGCAATGTTCCGAGAATATAAATAGGTGTGGTACGCATGAGGATAGGTACACCTTCCCGAGTTCAAATGCAGTTTGGATTTGTCTCGCCATTCAGTGGAACTCCGCTCGGTTCCCTGGTCCGCAGGAGCACACGGATGCGGAAGGCCACCTCTGAAGTCCCGACAGTAGATAAAGAAATTCGAGGGCCATCAAGTGAGCACCCGCACCGATGGCTATGGAAAGGAGGTCGAGAGAATCACCCGCCGTTGGGAACTCATCCATGGTCTCGCCAGGGCATCTTCGACTCGTACTGATTAGTACACTGGGCGACATTTCAAACGGTTGAAAGTAGAGGCTGTTAACCTTTGAATCTGACGCACTTCCATCTCCATCGTCACCCGTTCCGCAGCGGCATCGAAGCCACCCGTTGGGTACTCGATTCTCTCTTGCCAGCGGCCGTCTCCGGCTCGCTTCACTGCTGTTGAGAGAAACTGATGTTCAGAGAACGGGTGCTCAGAAACAGGTGAGCGAATCCGCAGTCGGATCGGGACCGGGCGTGGGGAACGGCGGTGCAGGAGGTACACCTCCGCTGAAGAGGTAACCCAGTACGCTGATCGCATCGGCGATATTGATATTCCCCGAATCGTTGGAATCGACGGCGTCTGGACAAATCGGAGCAATCCCGGTGACAAACAAGTAGTCGAGAGTTGTGATCACATCACCGAGATTGAGGATCTGATCCTGGTTGGCATCGCCTCGGACGAAGATCGGGGCCGGCGAACCCACAACCACGATACAAGACGCTGGATCCGACTCGAATCCATCCCTCAATGCGAGCAAGACAAACTCGCGGGTCCCTGGTGCTGCACTCGTGTCGAGAAAGGAAACTCCTTGTCCCGGTAGAATCGAAAGCAGCGACCCATCGCGATAGATCTCGATCTCGTCATAATCCAGATCTCCATTGATCCACGAGATCTGAACTCCACTGGGATCATCGACGCAGGTCAAATTGTTCACCGGAGACGGAGGCGTAGAGGCTGGAGAGTTGTCATAGATGCAGGTAGATGGAGTGCTCTCGAGGCCGCTTCGAATCGCCACGAAGGTGTACTCCAGCAAATCCTGTGGAGCAAAGATGTCGGTGTACTGGGTGACGAATCCAGACAGATTGGCGACAAAGACACCGTTCCTGATCACCTGGATCAGATCATAATCGGAGGCACCAAGAATCCATGAAAGATTGACTCCCCCCGGATCCGCGACACAGGTCAGCGCCTCCACCGGCGGCGGCGCCGTGACCACGGGAGAGTTGTCCACTTGGCATGAAATGGGGAAACTCGTGAGAACATCGCGAATCGCAACAACGCTGTAGTCGAGCAGAGACTGAGGAGCCAAAACGTCGACATAACTGGTCGCTGAGCCGGGGAGGTCGACCAGCAATACACCATCGAGTGAGATCTGGAGTTGGTCGTAATCCAGATTCCCCAGCGTCCAGCTGAGTTGGACCGATCCCGCATTGAGGGTGCAGTCCAGAGCCTCGATTGGATCGGGGGGTGTCGATGGTCCTCCCCCAAGAAGATCGATGACGAGGTTTTGATCCGAATTGACAAGCACCGCATCGATGGTGACGGGATTCAAGCCGCTTCCTGGGAGCGGAGTAGCCGTCACATCATAGGTTCCTGCCACCTGGCGAAGGGCGAATGCACCCAGCCCATCGGTGTCATTCCCATGGACATAGGCGGGCACTCCGGTGTTGCTATCGATGAGGGTGATTTCCACTTCCCCCACCGGTGTGACCCCTGCCACGACCGTTCCCGTGATGGCGAAGCCATCCGGCACCACCACACTTCCCAGATCCACATTGCTCGCGACGAGGACCGCTTCGATCACCAGAGGTGCGGCACCGCTCGAGAATCTCGGCCTGAAGGCGATGTCATAGGTGTCGGGCACTACCTGGACGGAGAACACACCCGAAGAATTGGCATTGTCATGGGCAGTGGGAATCTCTACTCCCGTGGCACTGATGTAAAAGTCCAGATCGGTCTCCGGAACCGACTGCCCCGAGGAGTTCAGCACCTCTCCACTGACAGAGAAACCATCCGGTAGGACGAGGACTCCAAGATTGGCGCCACCCACCGGGATCGAGATCGGCATCAGACTCGACACCAAGGGCGAGCCCTGAGGTGGATCGATCTCCAGCTGGAAATCACCCGAGGGTGCCAACACGCTGAAGATTCCAGATCCATTGGTATTGTCTCCCGGAGTGAGGATCTTCTCTCCAGTGTCGGGATCTCGGACATCGATATCACCCGCGACCACCGGAGATCCTCCAAGATCGAGAACCGTCCCAGTCAACGTGTAGCCATTTCTCAGCACAACGTCACCCACATCAACCAAGAAAAACAACGCAAGATCGGACAGCATGACCGGCACCAGCGGAACCGAACTACTGGAGGGATCTGCGACGAATCGCACATCCCAGAATGCGCGGGAGACCTTGACCGCAAATTCTCCAGCGGCATCCGTTGTATCGCCAGAGAACGGAGTTGGCTGACCGCTGATCGGGTCATAGAAATCCAGGTCCACCAGTTCCAGCGGCTGACCCAACTCAGTCACCACACGGCCGGCAACGATTCCAGCATCCAGCAGTTCGATGGTCCCGAGGTTGGTATTGCCAGAAAGGGTAACGGTCTGAAGAGTTCGATCGAATAATGGATCCGTGGCTGCCACCTGAAATGTGATGTCGAAGAAACCGGAGGGCACGGACTGACAGATCGCCAGCGAGAAACTACCATTCGCCAGTGAGAAATCCTGGCTCAGAGTCATCGGCTGTCCGGTCGAGAGCTGGGTGATATCGATGTCGACCCCACCGACTCCCTGTCCGTTGCTATCGACCACCACACCCGAGATCACCCAGGATGCGGGTGTACATTGAGCCGAGAGATCCCCAGAGGCTAGGGAGAAGCAGGCCAGTATCAGGAAGAGGCTCCATACAACTTTATGGACTTCATTAAACACGAGAACCGCTCCTCCACGATTTTCTGACAATTCAGCAGATTGCCCGGAAACCAACTGAAACTTCACCCACAATCCTTACTATACCTGACACCAGAACAACTTCCGCTCGAAATGTCGGCTTGGTCGATCTAGTTGACCTTCAATTGCCGATTGGGATGAAAACATTTGATCAAGTATCTTGGCTCCAAAAGAGTGCTGATTCCGGCCATCTCGGCCCTGCTCAGGAACATTCCTGACTCTACTAGCATTCTTGATCTGTTCAGCGGGACCTCGAGAGTCGGCTGTGCCTTGAAATCGATCGGTTGGAGAGTGGTATCCAACGACTGGAATCACTACGCCAGGACTCTGGCCATGTCTCATGTGGTGTTCGACTCCGATCGTCTCGCAGAAGCCACAAACGTGCTCAATCACCTGCGCCAGGTCTCCCCGGTCGATGGCTGGTTCACTGAAACCTATTGCCGAAAGAGCAGGTATTTCACCCCAGAAAATGGCGCTCGCATCGAGGGGATTCGACACGCGATCGATCAACTCGATCTCGACGATGAACTCAGATGCGTCGCTCTCACCTCCTTGATGGAGGCAGCGGATCGGGTCGATTCGACGGTCGGAGTCCAGATGGCCTACCTCAAGAAGTGGGCACCGCGAGCACTTCAACCGCTCCGATTGCGAGATCCGGAACCCCTCCCGAGAAGCCCTCACGGCAAAGCAGAGGTACACCGACTCGAGGCACGTGAGGCTGCTGCAACGCTGGAAGCCGATGTGGCTTACCTCGATCCGCCCTACAACCAGCACAAGTATCTGGGCAACTACCACATCTGGGAAACGCTAGTGCTATGGGATCAACCAGAAGTCTACGGCGTGGCATGCAAGCGGATCGAGTGTCAATCCCGCAGGAGTGATTTCAACTCTCGACCGGGCATTCGTGCGGCGATGGAGCAGATGGTCCAGCAGTTGTCGGCGCGCTACTTGCTGGTTTCCTTCAATAACGAGGGATACATCGATCGATCGGAGATGGAGAAGATTCTCTCCAGCCGTGGTCCAGTTCAGACCCTATCACGGCCGCACCCTCGCTACGTCGGAGCGAAGATCGGCATTCACGACCCTTCCGGGCGAAAGGTCGGGAAGGTCTCTCATGTCAAAAATATCGAGCACCTGTTCCTGGTCGGCGAGGTCTCACTCTCCGATGAAATGTTGGAGGGGGTTGGATTGACCAGAGAACACTCCCTTCTCTGACACCTACCGATGAGAGCGATGGTCGTTGAAGAAACATCGGCGATGATCAAGTCACTGAACTCCCAGCATTATTCGAACGCGCCTCACCTGGATTCGATCCTTCTCGGGGCAATTCAGTTCCCAGCGTTGAAGAGCATTACTCAGTGTATCCTCCGGCTCGGGCACCCCATGATTCAAAAACCTCAAGGCGCGCCAATCTGCTGGATTTTTCTCCAGCAAGGGCAGCCATTGCACGGCAACCACTCGAAGAAGATCTCGCTCCTGCGGGTTTTGTTGAAGTTGATTTTGATGCTCAAGCCACCACTTCTTGAAATGGATGCCCTTCTTGAGAGTACCCTTCTGGATCAGATCGTCGGCATACTGCTGTAGATGGGGAGCGTAGGAACTCCAGTTGGGATAGGGCGGATGATCCTTCCAAGCCTTCGCCATCTGTCGCAGTGTGAAGATGCTCGCCGCTTCGCACACGGCTTCCTCGAGCCAATGATGAGGATCGGGGTCTTCATCGAACCCGCACAGAATATGCCCCATCTCGTGCCCGAACTGATAGGCCATCTGGGCCCAGCGCCGACCTTGGACCGCCAGCCGAACGCGGATGGAACCGTCCGGCCCTCTCCGATGTAAAACGATCGGTCCACCGGTGGGCTCGACTCGAATCAGCGGAAGTTGTGGCGATCCTGCAGCCTTCCACAGCGGTTCAGCGGCCGAAAGCAGCACCGCATGCACATCGGCCTGGGTGGCATTCCCCCACCCCTCCTCGACCAGTTCGATGCGCAGGTCCGCCGCAAGAGCCGATGACGCACTGCCGAGCAGCATCCAGAATAAAATCCCACAGGCCATCGATCGGACGGATGAAGTCATCACGGTTACCACTCAGGGGTCTCTTCCTACGGGGTTTGTTCCTTCGGGGTTTGTTCCTCCGGCGGCGCATCTTCGCCCTGAATGTAGTCCTTCGGCTTGTAGAAGTAGGCCACCACCATGAACGCGATCGCCGTGCCCAGCATCAATCGGGTGAAGAACCAGAAGTAGGGCGCACCCTGGAGAGTGGTCGCTCCCCCGACGTGAGCCAGGGCATCCCCCTTGAAGGGCTGGAGAGCAATATTAGCGGCCACAATCTGGCTGCGAACGGGCAGGAAGTCCTCGACCGAAAGCGAACCTGCTCCCTCGGTGCCACTCGCCTTCTCCAGTTCGATCTGGGCCTTACGCCTCTCGATCCAGGAGTACCTCGGGGTCGCATCCGCGTCTGCGACACTCTGGCGACTGGCCACTTCCTCCTGCGATGCCACCGACAGGCTGGTGACCTCGACCCCGAACCAAGCATCGAATGGGGTGTGCTGGATACGATCAGGGCCATCGCTGGAGATGACGAAGTTCTGGCGGTTGATCAACTGATAGCGCAGTGGATTTCCCCAGGGGTCCTTCAAGTCGCCAACGATACCTCCGCCATCGGAGGTCAGTGGTAATCGATCATTCTTTTGCCAGTACTGATCGATGAGACCCATCCCCTGTTCCAGGATCGCCGTCTCTGCCAGTACCAGGCCACTCTTTCTACCACTGCTGTTGAAGTGAACCCGGATGTCGTCCGCGGGGTCTTCGCCCGAGAATCCCGGAAGAAGCAAGATGAAGTCCTCACCCTCTCCCTGGGAGTAGCTCATTTGAGCTTCTTCGGCGAGTTTCATTCGCTCGGGTTCTGTTTTCAATTCCTTGACCTCAGCCGCCACTTCAATGGCGACTGCGATCGTATCGGGCACCACGATGTTGTGATTGACCGCCGCCGTGAAGTAGTTACCCAGTGCAACGCTCATCAGGAAGAGCGCCATGATCACCGACTTCATCTGTTTCGGCGCCTGGGTATAGGCAAACTCCAGTCCCGTGATGGAGACCATCACCTCGGCCGCGGTGAGGATCGCATAGGCGACAATTTGCCAGCTTATGGAAGGGCGTTCCCCGGCATCGATGAGTCCCTGGGCCACCGCCACCATGGCGAAGCCACCGACCATCACGAATAACCCGAGAGAGATCTTCCTTACCGGGGTCAACTTCCACACCCGGTTGATGGCGGGGTAGACCAGGAACTGGAAGGTCGGGATCAAGATCAGGATCATCACCGGGTTAACCGCCTGGATCTGCGATGCCAGCCACGTTACCCCTAACCAGTTGCGATCCATATCCTGCGCCTGGAGTACCCAGGAGGAGCCGGTCTGATCGAACAGTGCCCAGAAGACGGCAATGAAGATGAAGATGACGCTGACCTTGATCATCGTCCGGAGGCCAACAGCGCTGAAGGTCTCCTGGACCCAGGCTTCTCCCCCCGCAGGAATGTGGACGAAGACATTTCGGCCCATCCAGAAAGCGACGGTGGCGATCGCCATCAAGATGCCTGGGATCCCGAAGGCGAAGTGTGGGCCGTACCACTCCAGCAGCCAGGGTGTCAGCAAGGTCGACAGGAAGGCACCGGTATTGATGGAGAAGTAGAACCAACCAAATGCTTTGGTCAGGAGGTAGGAATTCTTGATTCCAAATTGATCTCCGACGTGGGCGGAAACACAGGGCTTGATTCCGCCGGAGCCGAGCGCGATCAGCAGCAGTCCGATCCACAGCGTCTGGAAGGGGTCGAGAGAAGCATGAATGCCCATCAGAGCAAGCACTCCATGGCCCGCGCAATAGACCATGCTCAGCGACATGATGGTCAGGTACTTGCCGAGGAAGATGTCTGCGATCAGCGCCCCGAAAATGGGGGTGAAATAGACCGCAGTGGTGAACAGGTGGTAATTCTCGACCGCTGTGGCTCTCGGCATCGGATCACCGCCGCTGGCCCCGGGCATCAAGAAAAGGAACTGAGTCATGAAGACGACCAGGATCCCCTTCATGCCGTAAAAACTGAACCTTTCAGCCGCTTCATTGCCGATGATGTATGGGATCCCCTTGGGAACCTCGGTGGTCAGGGGGGGCGTGGAGAGTTTGCTCGACGACATGTATCAACACCTCACAGATCCTTCAGAATATCTCGAGGGAACCAATGCGGCTTCCCCGACCTCCGGAAGGCGAGACCATCCGACTCGGGAGTGTGACAAAGGAGACTCCCGTTCGCAACCGGGCGAGCAGCGGCGGAGAACCGATTCGGCCTCAATCGTTGGCGAGCAGGTCCGAGACCCGTTGGATGAAGTCGGGAATCCTGAAGGGCTTCTGGAGGAAGTTTACGGATGGGGCGACCTCCTGAAGGACCGACTGATCATAGCCGCTGACCGCCAGCACTTTCGTATCGCCTTCGTGGTCCGAGAGGTAGCGCAGCAACAACTTGCCACCATCCAAAGGCATGACCACATCGGTCACGATCAGATCATAAGCGGGCTCAGATTTCTTGATCATCTCTATCGCCTCCGCTCCTGAACTGGAGGTGTCCACCACGAAATTCTCATTTCGAAGAGCTCCGGCGGTCAGTTCGAGGATCAGCGGCTCATCATCGACCAGTAGAACCTGGTAGGCTTTTTGCTCCGGAATCGAATCTTCGGCCTCGGTCTCCAAGGTCACTTCCGAGGTCGTCAGCGGAAAGAAAAGTTCAAATCGAGTTCCAACTCCAACGGTACTCTGCACGACAATTGAACCATTGGACTGCTTCATGATCCCGTGAGCGATCGCCAGCCCGAATCCCGTTCCCCGCACTGGATCCTTGGTGGTGAAAAATGGTTCAAAAATCTGCTCTCGTATCGATTCTTCAATTCCACACCCATCGTCTTCCACGGCCACAACTGCGTAATCGCCTGGTGGAAGATCTTGACCATGGCCCTCTTCATTGGTGAGAGTGCGAGATTTGAGTTCGATCCACAAATCCCCCTGCGGCTCCATCGCCTCTCGAGCATTGAGCACCAGGTTGGTCACCGCCATCGCCAGCTGGGTTGGGTCGACCTTGACCACGAGACCTGGAATGTCAAATCCACGCTGGTGGAGCTGGATATCCTTACTGGCCACCATCCCTTCCAGAACTGAGTAGTAGTCCCGCATCTTCGCAGCAACGTCCACCACTGAGTAGCGCATCACTTGCTGACTGCTGACCGTCATCAATTGCTTGGTCAACTCTGCCGCTTGATTTGCCGCTTTCTGGATCCGATTCGCCTCGAGCTTCGCACCGGGCAAGTCTCGGATCTGATCTCTCAGGATGCGATCAGAGCCGCCCAAGATGACCGTTAGAAGATTATTGAACTCATGTGCAATCCAACCAGAGACTCGACCGATGGCATCCATTTTTAGCGACTTGCGAAGGATCTGCTCGAGCACCCGGCTTTCGGACACATCGGCCAGAAATCCCTGATATTGCCCGTCGGGCCGCTTTGCTACCTGCATCTTCAGGAAACAATGCCCAGACATCGCCTTGCGAAACCGCACTTCGATGGAGGTCTTGATTTCCCCGACCGGGTCGATCAGATCTCGATCATCCGGATGACAGAAATCGACCAGTCTCTTTCCGATCACATCATTCAACTCATCGCCGAGCAATTGTTTCCAGGCCTGATTTGCGTATGAAATGCATCCATCATCGTCATAGAGAACAACGATGTTTGGCATCGACTCGAGAAGTTGGCGATAGCGACTTTCGGAAGCCTTCAGCTGCTCCAAAATCTTGTTTTCAACCTGCAGGTGAAGCTCCAGTTCTTTCTCCGGATCCGAATCGGTCACGCTGATACTCCCACTGATTCCAGAAACTGCTCAGAGTTCCACACTTCTCGGTAGAGTGGAAAAACGTATTCACAACAATACTTCTGCTCGAAGGCATTCATTCCGCAGGTCGCATCGTTGAGTATCGGCACCATGTAACCCATCCCATGTAACCCATCCCATGTAACCCATCCCTTGTAACCCATCCCTTTGGCGGATCTCTCCGCTGAACTCACGCCGATGG
>CAVOEM010000049.1:0-15161 GCA_963694575.1 Planctomycetes bacterium UBA1146
CTCTTCGATACGATTGCGATGGCCGAGAGAGAAGACCTGGAAACCACCGGAGTCGGTCAAGATTGGCCCTTGCCAACCCATCATCTGGTGCAGCCCTCCCAGTTCGCGAACCGTGTCGGCTCCCGGCCTGACGGCGAGATGATATGTGTTGGAAAGGACCACCTGGGTTCCAATCGAACGCAGTTGATCCGGGGTTACCCCTTTTACGGTGCCCTGGGTTCCCACCGGCATGAAGGCGGGGGTCTCGATCTTGCCCCGCGGTGTCGTCAGGGTGGCGGCTCGAGGACCTCGTTGCGATCCCGCTTCCAGCTGGAAAGAAAAACCATCGAGCATCGGGTGCTGTGCTTCGATCTTCTCCATCACCAGCAACTCCTGATCTCGACCCCTGGATAGTAATGCTGAAGAATCCACACGTCATTGGCGCCTCGCCTTGCATAGCCCTGGGCACCCACCTGGCACATGCCGATTCCGTGTCCCCATCCTCTCCCGGAGAAGAGAAATCCACTGGAAGATGGCTGCACGACAAAGTTGGTCGAGCGCAACTTGTGACGGCCACGACTGCGAAGAGTCGCACGCAAGCGTTTGCTATCTACCTCGAAGGAACCGAGGCTGTGATCGATGCGAAGATAGGGAACATGTCCAGACTGCGCGGCATCGACTGCCACCACCGTGTCGATTTCACCCAGTTGGATTCCGGTCCCCTGACACAGGTAGGCCACAGCATCTGTCAGGTGCTGTCGTGGCACTTCCTCGCTCCAGCGAAAAAATCGACTGCTCTGGCAACCATCGCAGCGAACGCTCGGCATCGTCGGGACCCCACGGATGAAGTAACTCTCCCCTGCAGAACAGGTTTGTCCTCCGCAGGTCGAGTGGAAGAAACTCTCGAATAGTTTTCCTTGCCAGAGCAAAATCTGCCCGCGCGTCTGCTCGACTGCATCGATCACTTCCTTCGGCACCCTTGCGGTACCGCCATAGGCCTGGCTGCGGGTGTCGCCTCGCAGGTCATAGGATCGACCTCGACCGCGCGCCTCCATCTGGAACAGGGCATATGTTCGAGCGGCAATCGCCTGCGCCTTCAGTGCCGCCGCAGGAAAACTGCTGGCGGACATCTCGAGAGTGACGACTCCCAGCAGATATCGTTCGAGCGACAGTCTCTCGATCATCTGCCAGCCGGTCGCCTCGGGTTCGGGAATCCATTCGACCCACCCCTCGTGATATCGATCTCCGATCTGCATCTCACCGGTCCGCGAACGAATCCAGACCTTATCAGTCCATCGACGATTCCCGATTTGAATCACACCGGCAGCGGCGATCACCTCGACCGGAGCCTCGATCGTCGCCGAATCTCCGGGCCAGCGGATCTGCAATCGGCCAGCGGATGATTGGACAGTGCGGCGAAACTGACCCTCTTCGAGGAGAACCCCGATGAGCGGTTCGCCGGTCGGCTGGAAAGCCGGGCGCGCCACCAGAGAGCCGGCCAGCGGGTCCTTCAGCAGCCCCCACGAACCCAGCGCCAGGATCGCTGCCACTACCAGCACCCGGCTCACGAGCGGCCTTCCAGATCGAGCGCACCCTGAGATGGTGGCGCAGCCTGAGATGGTGGCGCAGCCTGAGATGGTGGCGCAGCCTCGTCGGCCTGATCATCCCTGAATCGAGGCCCGAGCACTCGCCCTCGGGGAGTCTTGGCGAGGAAACCACAGCGGATCAAATAAGGTTCGTGAACATCCTCGATGGTTCGTTCCTCTTCGCCGACGGTCACCGCGATGGTTTTGATCCCGACCGCCTGTCCTTCGGCACGAGCGACCGTCTGCAAGATCCTCCGATCGAGGGCATCGAGCCCATCGGGATCGACCCCGAGACGGCTCAGCCCATCGTTGGCGGCTCCCTCATCGATCTGTGAATGCCCCTGCATCTGGACAAAATCACGTACCCGCTTGAGATATCGATTGGCGATCCTCGGTGTCCCGCGGCAACGACCGGCGAGCGCTTCGGCACCCTTGCGGGTCACATCGAGACTGAAGATCCGTGCACTTCGAAGGAGCACCTCGACGATCTCGTCATCGTCATACAGCTCCAGTTTTTCCTGAATTCCAAATCGAGCTCGAAATGGTGCGGTCAGATTGCCCTCTCGAGTAGTGGCAGCGACCAGGGTGAAACGAGGCAGGTGGATCCGCATCGAGCGTGCGTTGGGTCCCGAATCGATGATGATGTCGATCTGGAAGTCTTCCATCGCCGTGTAGAGGTATTCCTCGACCACTCGGCTGATGCGGTGCACCTCATCGATGAAGAGCACATCGCCCTCTTCCAGTTCGGTCAAAAGACCGACCAGATCCTTGGCCTTTTCCAGCACCGGTCCACTGGTCGCTCGAAAACCCACCTCCATGTGACCGGCAATTAACCCGGCGAGGGTGGTCTTTCCGAGCCCCGGCATCCCCGACAGAAGGACGTGATCGAGCGCCTCCCCCCGCTCCTTGGCAGCACCGAGAAACACCTTCATGTTCCCGACCACGCTGCTCTGCCCGATAAACTCGGAGAGCTGGCTCGGGCGGATTTGCTCGTCACCTCGGCGTTCGTCAGTCCCGACCGCTTCGGAAGTGACTTGCCGCCGCTGGGCGGCTAATTCGGACTCTTTTCGGGACATTTCTCCCGTGCCTCCTTCGTTGACGACGCGATGATCAGAGAATAGACCGCCTGGCCCCTGCGAACCAGCCCCATCGAACCCGCCCCTTCGGACCAGTCCCAGCAGCGACCTCGATGGCTCCCTTGACCGCAAGCCCTTCGCTGGTGAGGATCCTACCCTGTTCGGGAGCCGCATCGGAGTCCCCCGATCAGAGAATCGAAAGCCGTTCACCCCGCTCGAAAGCGAGACCTGTGCCCTCATCCACATCCGATTCAGGTGGTCAGACCGCCCCCTCGCGACCGGGACTGGGTCCGATACTACTGACCCTGTTCATCGATCTGGTCGGTTTCTCCATCATCTTTCCGCTGTTTCCTGCCATCCTCGATTCCTATCGCGGTGACCCATGGCTCGAGGGGTGGCTCGATGCCCTGCGGTCGCTCTCACCGCAGATCGATGAACCCCGTCTGGTGGTCCTCTTCGGAGGAGTCCTCGGATCGATCTACTCCTTCCTGCAATTTCTCCTGAGTCCCTTCTGGGGCAGCCTTTCCGATCGCATCGGTCGTCGACCGGTGCTGTTGATCACCATCTGGGGCAACCTGATGGCGGCGCTCCTTTGGGCCTTCAGCGGCAACTTTGCGCTACTGGTCCTGTCACGAGTGCTGGCGGGAATCGCCGGAGGAAACATCTCGGCGGCCACCGCAGCAGTGGCAGATCTGACCCCCGGACCGGAACGCGCTCGAGGCATGGGGATGATCGGTGCATCCTTCGGGCTCGGTTTCATCCTTGGCCCGGCCATCGGTGGCGCACTCAGCCTCATCGATATGACCGAGCTCTGGCCCGCCGAGGAAGGGGGCGCACTTCTCGCCACCAATAGTTTCACGGCGGCTGCGCTGGGCGTCTGTCTACTCTCCGCCATCAACTGGCTCTGGGTCTGGTTACGCCTGAAGGAAACTCGACCCGCTGGATTCCCCGCGAGACCTTTGCGCTGGCAGATCTCTCTCGGCGGCCACTGGGGCCCCCAGGTACAGCGGGTTCAACTGGCCAATCTGATCTACCTGATCGGATTCAGCGGCATGGAGTTCACCCTCGCCTTCCTGGTGCAACAGCGTTTCTCCTGGCAGACCACCGACATCGCCCTGATGTTCGTCTCCATCGGCTTGATACTGGCGCTGGTTCAGGGCGGTTTGTCGCGACCCTTGGCTCGACGATGGGGCCCCCATGTCACTTCCCTGATCGGATTTGGCCTGGTCTTTGTCGGCCTGATGGGAATTGCCATCTCCACCCTCGAGTGGCAATTGTGGCTGTCACTGGTCCCCCTGTCGGTCGGAGCGGCGATGGTGATGCCGATGCTATCGACCATCGTCAGCGAGTCGGTGGGTCCTCTACAACAAGGTGAGGTACTGGGCAGTTTCCGTTCACTGGGCAGTCTCGCACGAGCCATCGGCCCCTTCTTTGCCGCCATCCTCTACTGGCAGGTGGGTCCATCTGCTCCCTACTGGGTCTCTGCGGTGATCCTGATCATCCCCATCTGGCTCATCTCAGGTGGCCTTGTCAGAAAGTAGTAAATTCCATAGAATTCCACCACGCCGCTCGACTACAGCCTCTGAAAGGGCGTGTCGTGCAAGACCAAAAATTTGATTCCACTGACGGTGCCACCGCTCCGTCCCTGCTCCACCCATCTCGACTTTCTTCGTCCCTGCGATCTCCGACCGGGTCGAGTCTGATCCTCCTGCTGCTGACCTGCGCGATCGGATGTAGTTCCTCCCCGGTCGATCGTGAGAGCCCGCTGGGTACGGAAGTCGGCCCCGCCGATGTCGCGGCGATGGTCACCGGTACCTGGCAGATGAGAAACGATGAGCAGCAAGGGATGGCGGTCCTCGGAGGACTGCTCGCCTACGACATGACCACCACCGAGCAGGTCGACGGGGTGGCGGTGGCACGAGAACGCATCAGTGCCGGACCACTGTGGATTGCAGGCACCACCGAGAGTCGGGCCATCACCAGTGCCGGAGAAGAGAGTCATGGCAACTGGTTCTTCCCCTTCTGGCGCTATCAGGAGGTCAATGGCGAGCGAACCCTGTACCCACTGATGGTCATCCCGATTCCCCTGGGAAGTTCCTCCGACAGCGACCAGGCTCGATTCGAAGAGGAGTTGACCTGGGACGAGCCGGTGGCGCAGGCGATCGCTCCTCGCGACCTGGAAGCGCCCCCCCTCATCGATCCGGTACCCGACATCTCGACACTCGATCCGCTCGATCGAAGCTATCGTTTGCGCCAGGGAGATACTCTGTGGTCCGTGTCCAAACGCTTCTACGGCACCGGTCAGCGCTGGCGTGACCTGGTCTCGGCGAACCCCGCTCGCTTCGACGATATCCACTCGATCCGGGTCGGAACCACCATTCTCATCCCTCGTTGAGAACCACGAGGAAAACCACAAGGAAACCGTGCAGGCGCATTTCTTCTCGCATCGGGAACCAGTCTTTCCTGACAGCAGTCGGAAGATAGTTCCGAATTGAGCGGCCATCGAGAAGCGCGACATCCTGGCATCCCATGGATCCCTGCAAGAAATCTACCTTTCAGCGAATTCACAGCCGCAGGAAAAGTTGTCGCTGCGAACTCTCGCATTTACAAAGGAACCCACTAGTAAACCTTTGTAAGCCCTATAGAATGGATTCTTCCACCCTCCTGATAAGGCAGTGAGTGGTTTTCTGGTGCCTCCACTCGGGGGCCCGGCAACAAGGCGAGGAAGGATACACAGCATGTTGAACTGGACCAGTATAACCGGGGCGTTCTGCCTGATGATTTGCGTTTCAGGCCTTCAGGCTCAGAATTTCGCCCTTCATTCGATACCCACCTCGGGTTTACCCGGGGCTTCGATCGAAATGGTCGTCGAGTTGGAAACCCCCAGTCCTGCCCAGGGATTTCAGTTCGGATTGACTCACGACTCGACACTCTTGACCGCGACATTGGTCTCTGAGGGCTCCGCTCTCGCCGGTGCCAACGCCGGCAGTGGTGCCGATTACTTCCACTTCGAACTGGCTCCGGTCGGCGGACCCGGAGTGATCGTGGGCGCCATCGTCAGTCTGTCTCCACCGCTGGAGTCGATCCCTGTCGGGACTCACCAGGTGGCCGTGGTCCAGTACAGTCTCATCGCCAGCGCCGAGCCCGGATCGTCCTCCAACCTGACCTTCATCAACACCCTCGGTACTCCGTCGGTGAACTGCGTGATCTCGGTCGGTGGAGTTTCTCAACAGCCGATCCTCGACCACGGAAGCCTCACCATTGAGACTCCGGGTCCCACCGGTGTCACCGTCACCGTCGATGATCCCTGCACCTGTGACGCAACCTTGTCCTGGACCAATGGCAGTCTCTACGACTCCATCGAGATCACCAGAGATGGGGTCACCACCGCTCATGCCGGTACCGATACCAGTCTTGCCATCTCCCTCTCCGACGGAGTGGCTACCAACTTCGAAGTGGTCGGAATCCGCAACCTGCAGGCCTCGGCCGCCGGACTCGGAAGCGGGACTTGCAACCAGACGCCCCCCTCCATCGGGCCCTCGGATCTGGTCTGCACCATCGATCACGAAACCTGCACCGTCACCATGAGTTGGACCAACAATGATCCGACTTACCAGGACCTCACCTTCAGTGTCGATGGTGTCCTGGTCAGCACGATGGCCGGAACCGCCACCTCGGCCTCCCATATCCTTCCAGCAGAGCTGGTCGATTTCTCCCTTGAGGTCGGTGGATCGGGCGGATGTGGTGAAGCGCTGACTTCGATCAGTTGCGTCATGACGTGCTTGCCTGAGCGCTTCAAGCGTGGCGACGTCAACGGCGACAGCGGAGTCGATATCTCCGACGCCATCGGAACCCTGAGTTACCTGTTCCAGGCGACTCCTTCTCCCTGTCTCGACTCGATCGACACCAATGACGACGGCAGTGTCGACATCTCCGACGCCATCTCGGTCCTCAACTACATCTTCGCTGGTGGTGCCGAGCCGGCGGCGCCTGGCCCGACCACTTGTGGCATCGATCCGACCGTGGATTCGCTCGATTGCACCAACTACAACACTGCGGTCTGCAACTAGGTTTCACCACCCGGTTCGGACGGATGAATAAGAAATGAAACGGGCCCGCAGGGTATCACCCTGCGGGCCCGTTCTTCATCTGCAGTGCAGTGCTCGCGACCACCGGCTCAGATCGCCTCGAAGAGGTGCCCCATCTTGTTCTTCTTGGCGCGTAGGTAATCCAGGTTGACCGGTCCCGGCTCCGGTTCGATGGAGATCCGTTCGACCACATCGATTCCGTTGGTAACCAGACCCTCGACCTTGGCTGGATTGTTGGTCATCAAGCGCACCCGAGTTCCCCCCAGCGCCCGCAAGATGGCCGCCGCATCGGAGTAATCGCGCAGGTCCGGCGGAAAACCGAGACGCTCGTTCGCCTCGACCGTATCGAGACCTTCGTGCTGCTGCAGGTGATACGCCTGGATCTTTCGAGTCAGTCCGATGCCGCGCCCCTCCTGAGGCAAGTAGAGCAAGGCTCCCCACTCTCGGGATCCAATCTGATCCAGTGCCATCTGCAGTTGAGAGCCGCAATCGCAGCGCAGGGATCCGATGACATCGCCGGTGAAACAGGCGCTGTGGATTCTTACCAGAGGAGCATCGGCCCCTTCTTCGGTCGCGAGTTGGCCCTGGCGCAGGACCGTGATCGGCTCGCCGCAGTCCACGCTCCACGACTCGATCTCGAATAGACCGTAGGGGGTCGGAAGTTGTGCCGAAGAGAGTTTCACCGGCTTCACCGGGGAGCTCCCGGCAGCCTCGGGAATCTGCGATTCCCGGCACTCCTCCACCAGGCTGTCGATGGTTCCCAGCAACAGACCATGCAGTTCTGCAAACTTCTCCAGATCCTCCAGCCTCGCCATCGATCCATCTTCATTCATCACTTCACAGATCACCGCTGCGGGCTGCAGTCCGGCTCTCCTCATCAGATGTACCGAAGCCTCGGTGTGACCCTGACGGCTGAGGATTCCTCCATGCTTCCCCTTCAGCGGGAAGATGTGACCCGGCCGATTGAGGTGTTCCGGGGTCGATTCTGGATCGGCCAACTGGCGAAGGGTGTGGGCTCGATCAAAGGCGCTGATTCCGGTCGAGATCCCCTGACTGGAATCGACCGAGATGGTAAAGGCACACTCCTTCGGATCACTCGGTTTCGAGTGCATCGAGGGCAGTTGAAGTCGCTCGACGATCTCTGGCCCCAGCGGAGCGCAAATCAGACCCCGTGCATGTGTCGCGAGAAAGTTGACCTGCTCTGGGGTGATCGACTCGGCGGCCAGCACCAGATCCCCCTCGTTCTCACGATTGGCATCGTCGATGAGGATGACCATCCCACCACGGGAAATCTCCTCGATCAGTTGTTCCACGGTTGCAAGGGTCAATCGAGACTCCAACCCATGAAGGGCAATTCACTCAAAAGGGTCAGGCTCTGACCGAGAAGGCCATTCTAGTGGCTCCAACGACCGGAGTGCAGTCATTCCTTCGGGCCTTCTCGATGAAATCCAAGCTCTTCGACCTCCGCTCCCAGCCGCTCCAGTAACTGTCGTAACCGATCCCCCATGCCTCTGGCGGCATCAGGCAGATCGATCGTCCCCCAGATCAGGATCAACGCCTTACAAGTCGTGGCGTCCGTCTTCGATCGTTGAGAATCCTTGACCGCATTGGCACAGGGGCCCAACCCATCTCTCAGGCACAGCAGCCCTGCCAGATCGATCTGCTGATCGGAACGGTTGAAAACGTAACTCTCTCCTACACCTCCCAGCGAGATCTTCAGCGGTCCTTCCAGCCGATCGAGGTCGACCACGCTGAGCGGGATTCCCTCGCTGCGAGAGACCGCATTCCCCGCATCCACCAGCGGCAAGATCGATGCCAGCGCTCCGCGGGCTGCGGCGGCCACCAGCCACTCGCTGGAGGGTTTGCCGCGACCCGCAGGGCGGTAACCGCCATGCCTCAACAGGGCTCGAATATGCTTCTTACACTGCTCATCGACCGCTTCGGGGCCAGCAGCGGCGGTCAGCAGTTGCTGTAACCACTCGGGACTCTGCTCTCCCTGTGGCCCGGGCAGTTCGGCACGGATCGCCAGCGGATCGAGCAGAGGATGTGATTCCACCTCGATGATCATCGTGACTCCTCCCCAACTTGGTAGCTCAGTTACCTTGTCCCATCGGGCCAGGGGGCTACCATCTCCCCTACTGCAGCCGGCACCACCGGGTCATCGGTTGCAGTGAAGGGAGTGAGGGTGCCACGGGATTCGATCTCGATCCATGACCGAGTCCTCCTCGGCGCTGAGTGCGATTCCCAGCTCGCACGACAGTTGCTCGATGTGGCCGAAGATTCGATCGTGGCCAGTGGACGAAGAGGTCGACTGGAAGCCATCGAATGGCAGGGCTGCCGCTATGCTCGCAAGGTCTACCTACCGACCGGTCCCACATCGCTCCGAAGAATTTCTCGAGGAATGCTGCGCCGCTGGCGCTGGCAACGAGCGTTCCGATCTTGGCGTGCGATGGAAGCCGGGTTACGCAGGGGGATTCCTCTGCCGATTCCCTGGGTGCTCGACACCACGGGAGAAGAGGCTGTGCTGATCAGTTCGTGGACTCCCGGTGAACCGATTCATCACTGGGTGGCACGCTGCAGTCACCACGGTTGGCTCCCTCAGGATCAGTTCCGCTTCTGTCGCTGGATCGGATCCAGACTTCAGCAAGTACTCTCGCAGGGATTCGATACTCGCGATCTGGCCCCGCACAACGTACTGGTGAGTGGGCCCGCCCAGGGGCCCTGGGAACTGGGCATCGTCGATCTCGATGATGCCACCGTCGGTCGTGTGCCGAGTCGCCACAAGTTGATCACCGCTCTGGCGCAGGTCGGTCATCTTCCACCCACCATCTCGGCCTCGATGAGGATGCGTGCCATCGATCAATTTCTCGATGAAGCCGGAGATGCACTGCTGGGCCCACGCCGTAAGGCGATCTCGGACATCTCCAATGCCGTGAAGAGCATGGCACTGTCGAAGAAACAGAAGATGATTGCCGAGGGACGGTCCGAGTCGCTGGCGGGATGGGGGCTCGGAGCGGATGGTCTTCCAGTGCCCTTCTCGGGAGCCCGTCCGGGCCGATGATCCACGACTAGCTGTCGCCTGGAGTTAGCTGGTCGCCTCGAGTCGATCAAGACGAACCACACGGCCATCTCGATCGACCTCTCCGAAACGCAGCACCGCCGTCGGACACTCCTCCACACAGGCGCTGCATCGTACGCATTGCGGATCCTCGACCGGGATCCCACGCTGGGCAAATCCCATCACATCGATCCCCTGATGGCAGACAGCAGTGCAGAGATTGCAGGAGATGCATCGTTTCTTGTCGGCGATGATGCGGAAGCGTGAAAAGCGTGCATAGATGTTCATCAACGCCGCCAGAGGACAAGCAAAACGGCACCAGACCCGCCCCGAGAAGTGCCAGTACAATCCCACCCCGAGGATCCCCGAGAAGAATAGATCGACGGTCCATTCATAGCTCAGTAGTGGAATGCCGTGAAGGATGCCGTGATAGACGGAAAGGGACCAGGATCCTAACCAACTGTCGGGAAAGCACCACGACCAGAGCCTGGTCTCGAGCAGGATGAGGGTCAGAAGCAGGAAAAACTGGCCGATGAAATTGAGCCGGTGGGTCCAGGGACCGTGGGGCATTTTGTGCCGCTGTGTATCTCCCAGTGTCTCCGCCAGTGCTCCACAGGAACAGATCCAACCGCAATACACCCCCTTGCCCCAGCGTCGGATGGCCAGCGGAAGCAGCACGAAGGTCTGGATCACCGAGATCACCAGCCACACCATCATCGGCTGATCGGTAAACACGTTCCAGAAGAAGAGCGGCCACGCGAGGATCAATCCGAACGCTCGCCAGTACTCCCGCCCCGCAGGATAGTTCTCGGTGATCGGGAACAATGCATTTGCGAGAGTTCGACCCCAGCCATCGTCGAAGCAACCGAGGTCACCGAGCCAGGGTAAGATCCAGTAGGGCAACAGGAAGAGTGGAATCGCCTGGATCGAGATGAGAGTCCAGGTTTGCCATCGGACGTACTGGGTTGGCCGCCTCTTCATGCGGCGAATCCCGAACACCAGAATCACCAGGGTGTAGACCAGGCTGTACCAGAACCCCGGCTGCGAGACGCTGGTGGCCAGCGTTCCCAGCAGGGTGCTGCGATCGGCGAAGGCCCCTCCGAGACTGGCCCACCACTGGTCGAGGCCGCTGGGAAAGCCACCCCGATCGATCCACCACTCGGCCAGTGGTGGCCACACTCCTTGCCGTTTCCAGTGATAGATCCAACTGAACAGGACCAGCACCAGTAGCAAACTGATCCAGCTACCGGCGGTCCACTCCCCCCGGATCTTCACTCCACTTCGCCGCAACAATCCGAGCGGAGCCTCTCGACCGATCATCGTATAGACCGAAGTGGCTTCGATCTTCTTGACCCCGGTGGGAGTCTCCAGCGTCACCGATTGTGCATCGAGTTCGATCACCTGGGCGGACGCCTCGACCTGTAGCGTGCCCCTCTCGACCCGTTCTTCCACTCCCTCGATACTGGCGCGACCAGGGCGCACCCACTGATCTCCCCGGTGGATCAGGGTCACCTTTGCGTCGGCATCGGCGAGGCTGATCGCCACCTCGCAGGCAGAATCTCCCCCCCCCACCACGACCACCGATTCACCACGATGATCGGAAGGATCATGGAGGCGCTGCGAGACATGATCGAGATCTTCCCCGGCAACACCCAGTTTGCGATGGTCTCCACTGCGGCCGATGGCGATCACCACACGACTGGCTTCGATGCGGGTGCCGTCCTCCAGTTTCACTGTCAAACCATCGGCGTCTCGATCCACCGACTGGACCCGGCCGGAGATCGATTCGATTCCGGCCCGCTGCGATTGCTCCAGCAGGCTGGCGATCAAGCCCTCACGGTCGAGATCGCCTTCGGGGAGTTGCAAGTCTCCTTCAGGAACCATCGTGTCGGGGTTGGTGAAGATCGGTTTCTTGAGTGGGAAATTTTCGAGGGTGTCGAGTCGTCGTGCCGACTCTATCAATTGAAAAGAAATGCCGAGGCGCTTCGCCTCCATCGCTGCCGCCAGACCCGCCACCCCTGCTCCGACGATCACCAGCGGCACACGATCGGCTGCGGTGGGGATCGACTGACGCGCTATCGATCGCACCACACGGGTGCCCGAATCGATGGCGAACTTCAACAGAGGAGTTCCGGTCAGGTCTCCGACGATGAAGAGACCAGGAACGCGAGTGGAAAAGTCAGCGGCAACCTCGGGAAGCGCTTCCACCGTACCTGCTGGCCATTGCAGATGAAGCCAGTGAGCGAATTTGGACAGCCCCCACTGCACGCCGGGTCAGTTCCCTTGGATCAGATCGACCTTGCGATCGAGAGTGGTGACCAAAACGCTCGGGTCGAGAGTTTGGCCGGTCGAATCTTCCAGCAACTCCAGCGGTAACCGTCGTCGACCGGGAACGTGAATCCGGGTTCGTAACCACTGCAAGATTCCCTCGAAGCGCCCAGCCGAGACCTCTGCTTCGATATCGATCTCCTTGTCGATGGCTTGGTAGAACTGCGCCGAGTAGAGGGAGCCCAGCAGATAGGTGGGGAAGTAGCCGAACAGCCCGAAACTCCAGTGGATATCCTGAAGCACACCTTCGCGATCGGTATCGGGCTGGATGCCGAGATACTCCTGCATCTTCTCGCGCCACAATCCGGGAAGATCAGCGGTCTGGATCGATCCATCAAAGAGCCCCTGCTCCAGTTCGAAGCGCAAAGCGATGTGCAATCCATAGGTGACTTCATCCGCTTCGACTCGGATCAGTGAAGGTCGCACAAGATTGACTGCGTTGGCCATCTCCCGGGCACTGACACCTTCCAGTGGTCCCGGAAAGTACTGACGCATCTTGGGCAGGAAGTGACTCCAGAATGCCTCGCTACGGCCGATCTCATTCTCCCAGAAGAGACTCTGGGACTCATGAATTCCCAGCGAGATGCTATCGCACAGCGGAGTGTGCTCCCACTCCGGGTCCAGACCTTGCTCGTACATCGCGTGACCAGATTCGTGAATCACACCGTACAGGTTGCTGGTGAAATTGTCTTCCGAGACGCGGGTTGTGATCCTCACGTCATGGGGCGCCGCTGGCGATGTGCAGAAGGGATGCGAGGTCAGATCCAGTGATCCTCGGTTGAAGTCGTAGCCGAGTTCCGCCGCCACCTCCTTGGAGAAGGCCAGTTGTTTCCCGCGATCCCACGGGCCCTTCATGAAGGCGGGTTCGGTGGTGGGCTGGGAAGCGGCTCGCTCGACCAACGATTGCAGCCCTGGAACCACGACCTTGCAGATCTCACCGAAGCGGGCCGAGGTCATCCCTCGTTCGTACTGATTCATGAGGATGTCATAGGGACACAGTTCCTCATCCTGTAGGCAATCGGCAAACTGACTCTGCAATTGAACCTGCTGCTCGAGCAGAGGCGCAAACTGTGCGAAGTCGTCATTGTCTTTCGCCGACTTCCAGGCCGCCATCGATTGAGAGCAGGACTCGGCAATCTGCGAAGCGAGAGGAACCGGGATTCGAATCGCTTGTTCGTAATCGTATCGAACTTCACGCACCAGGGCTTGCAGGTCGAGGTCACCCGATCCCGAAGCCACATCCTCTGCCTTCGAGAGGCACTCCCCCAGGGCAGGATCCTGTGCTCGCTTGTGCTTGATCCCGACGATCTCACCCAGTGCTGCCGCGCGCGACTCGCTTCCCCCGGCTGGCATGTAGGTTTCCTGGTCCCACTCCAGCAGTGCGATCGAGTGCTCCAGTAGCGAGATCCCTCGCAGTTTCTCCTTCAACTCGGAAATCACATCTGCACTCATGTGGTGGGCTCACTCTCGACATTGATCTTGCCGATTCCCTCGATGCCCTCGAGTTCGAGAGCTTCGACGTAATGTATCGAACAGACCGGTTGAAAGGTTTCGTCTCCGGCAACCTGCTGACTGGGTCCTTCGAGTTGAGCGGCGCCGTCGACACTCTTCAAATTGAAGATCGCCTTGCGATTGCAGCGGTGGCAGGTGGTCTTGATCTCCTCGATGGAGTCCGCCAGTTCCATCAGTCTGCGACTACCGTTGAATAGTTGGCTACGAAAATCGGTCCTCAGACCGTAGCAGATCACCGGAATCCCCAGTTGATCGGTGATATCACGAAGTTGCTCGACTTGAGCGGAGGACAAAAACTGTACCTCATCCACCAGCACGCACTGGACCTGATCAAAATCTGCCTGATCCAGTTTCTGGGATTCCGACAATACGATGTGAGCCGGGCGGTGCAGGCCGGCACGAGATGCCACCTCCTGAACCCCATACCGATCATCGAATCCAGGTTTGATGACGACGATCTTCTTGCCCTGTCGCTCATAGTTATGAGCGACCGCCAGCAAGTTGAGCGTCTTGGCGCTGCCGACGGTACCGTGCCTGAAATACAACTTGGCCATTGATCTCCTCCTGCGAAGCCACGCTTGACTCCGCTGCAGGGTATCCGGGACTCGGGCCCGATTCCATGCTAGCCGTCGGAGTCTGGCTCGGGATTCCCCTCGGCTGCTTCACCATCACCCGGGACCGCAGGGGCAGCCTGATCGGTCGGGGGATTCCCGGCATCCGCCTTCTCCACCTGCGCGGGAGGCGCCTCAGGCTCGACCACCGCACGAAGCACTTCACCCACCTTGAGCAGGGATTCCTGCACCCAGTCACGCACCAGCACCGTGCGATGATTCCCGATCACTCGCGCAGCCACACCCTTCCCGCCGACCGACAGATCTTGCTCCGATCCGAACTGAATGGTGTGTATCGATCCATCCGCCAGTTCGATCTCGATGAAGGACTGGACCGGTTCGAGTCCCAGGGCCGAAGCATCCGCCGGGTCTGCAGGCTCTTCGGCCCGAACATTCTTGAGCGCAGTGATGATGCCCTTGACGGTCGTTTCGTCCGCCGGCACCGGCTCCACTTCGCTGGACAATCGGACCATCCACAGCGGATCATCCGATCCCGACAACACGGTCACCTGTGAAGGATCCTCGGTGATCGGTTCCGGCGAACTGTTCCAGTTCAACTGAGCGTTGGCCTCGGGGGTCTGGATGTGCATACGAGTGACCACGGCATCAGAGGGTAGTTGAAAAAGCATCTTGTCGGTCCAGCGCCCTGCTTCCAGGCTACCGCCGGCAAACCCTGCGCGATTCCTCAGATTTGGAGACACGCTATACACTTCATCGGATCCCCCGACGCGAATGAAAGAACGCTGGAATCCATCCGCTTTTCCGATCACCAGATCTGCCAGAGAATTGCCTGCGGAACCCTTCAGGGCCACCTTCAATCCACCGGTATCTCCCACCTCAAAGGTGCCATGACTCCCCGCCTTCGATGCGCGCTGATGAGCCCCGGTGATCGATTGAATATCTAGCAGTAGTCTCTCGATCTC
>CAVOEM010000050.1:0-15144 GCA_963694575.1 Planctomycetes bacterium UBA1146
GCTGTCCTGGATCTTGAGGGCAAAACCGGAGTCATCGTCTCCGGGTATCATGATATTGAGATGGACCAGGCATTCTTCTCCAGCCTCGAGAGGCGGTTCGATGACGCGAATCCTCTTGAGACCTGCAGTGGCACCATCGATGGCGAGGCGTACACCGTCACTCAGTTCTTGCTGACGCCGGGGGTCGGAAGCCTGGCAGACCACCTCTGCGGTGGCAACGATCTGGTTGGCGGACCGATCTCTGAGGATGGTCAGTGAACCTGGGCCGCACATCAGGGTCAGTCTTTTGAGTCCGTGGGTGGCCACCGTTTCGGTAATGGTGGGGTGAGTCGACGGTGTGGTTGGGATCTGATCGACGGTGGATCTTGCTGCCTCGACCAACTCGATCGGGTCCGCAGCCGTTTCCTCGAACACGACCTCGGCGACTTCGCTGGCAGCCGCTTCCTCGAACACGACCTCGGCGACTTCGCTGGCAATTGTTTCCTCGATCACCACCTCGGCGACTTCGATGGCAGCCGCTTCCATCTCTACAGTCTCGACTTCCGAAGTCTCGATCTCCTCGATCGGGTTGGGAGCCGGGGTCGGTGGTGGAGGATTCTGTCTCGCATCGGCGGCCCGAGCGAGCGCCTGATTCACCGCTTCGATCTGCTCTGCGGTGGGGGTACTCACCTCTGCGGTGGGGGTACTCAGCACCACTTCCTCGGTGGGCTGCTCTCCCACCGAATCGGTCGGGTAGAGTTGCAATAGTGTGGTTCCCGTGGATCCATCCGTCGCAGGTAGGACTCCCGCTTCCTCCTCATCGGCAAATACAGGGGCGACTCCCGCCGCCAGTTCGATCGGGGTGAAATCCACTACGGCTGCAGGAGTCTGCTGGGGTAGTGGGTGGTGTTGAGGAGTGGATCCGCAACTGGTGAGCAGCATAAGAGGCAGCACTAGCATGAATCCGAGGAAACCGGATGCAAGGCGGGCTGTCTGGATGTGGATCATTCTCTCTCCTCAATTTGGTGGAACCGTCCGGTAGTGTAACACGGAGCCCGGTGCGAGGGGAAAGAAGCGGAGCATCCGGCGAACTCTTGTATCCTGGCTCGGGCAGCGAGTTCACTTCGCTGTGGGTCTTGCCTGAGAGCGCTGATTGGGTGACGATTACATGAACTCAGGAGGGAGGGCAATGGCCGATCTGGAGCATGATCTCACCATTCTCAGGGAAGATTTCACCCGTGTCCGTAATGAGGTCGGCAAGATCCTCGTCGGCCAGGACGAGGTGGTGGAAACGGTTCTGATCGCACTTTTTTGCGGTGGCCACGTGCTGCTGGAAGGGGTCCCGGGGCTCGGCAAGACGCTGCTGGTCAGGACCCTGTCAGGTTGCCTCGACCTGAATTACTCCCGTATCCAGTTCACCCCCGATCTGATGCCGGCGGATATCACCGGAACTCGTATCGTGACCGAGGATGATAAGGGCCGGAAAGGTTTCCAGTTCGAACCGGGGCCGATCTTTGCCCAGGTGGTGCTGGCGGATGAGGTCAATCGGGCCACACCGAAGACTCAGTCTGCATTGCTCGAAGCGATGCAGGAGGGGGAAGTGACCGCCGGAGGGGAGACTCATCGGCTCGAACAACCGTTCATGGTGCTGGCCACTCAGAACCCGCTGGAGATGGACGGGACCTATCCGCTTCCAGAAGCGCAACTGGACCGCTTCCTCTTCAAGGTGCATGTACCCTTCCCTGACCGAGATGAGTTGAATGAAGTCCTGACACGGACCACAGGAGCATATTTCGGTGAGGTCTCGGCGGTCCTCGATGGGCCGACCATCGAGAAGCACCGCCAGCGGATTCGCATGGTGGAAGCGGCTTCTCATGTTCAGGATTACGCCGTGCGAATGTTGCTGGCGACCCATCCCGATGGGGATGGAGCTCCCGAGATGGTGACCCGCTGGGTCCGCTATGGTGCCAGCCCAAGAGGAGTGCAAGCGATGCTGCTGGGGGCCAAGATGAGAGCGGCACTGGCCGGTCGTGTCCATGTGGCCTTTGAAGATATTCGAGATACCGCTCCGGCGGCATTGCGTCACCGAGTACTGCTCGGATTCGAGGGGGAGGCGGAAGGAATCAACACCGATCAGGTCGTCGCTTCTGTCATGGCTGTGGTGCCAGAGGTGGTCGGAGATGCCGCGGCTGCGGTATGAGCGAGCCAGGGGACGCAGAGGAACCACTTCTCGGTGAGGATTTTCTGGCGCGTTGTGGCCGATTAGCGCTCCTCTCACGCAAGATGGTGCAGGGAAAGTTGCGGGGAGAAAAGCGTTCTCGGAGAAGGGGAATGTCGACCGAGTTTGCCGATCATCGTAACTATGTTGCCGGCGACGATCTGCGCCATCTGGACTGGAATATCTATGGCCGTCTGGAAAAATTATTCATCAAACTGTTCGAGGAAGAAGAAGAGCGCAGTGTCGTTCTCTTGCTCGATGCGTCCGCCTCGATGGCTTGTGGAGAACCGGACAAGTGGCGCCATGCTCGCCAGATTGCAGCGGCGCTGGGGACGATTGCTCTGGCATCCGGTGATCGGGTCCAACTGAGGGTGTTTGATCGCGAGTTGAGACCCGTGATGGGGTCGATTCGCGGTAGCCGAAGCATCTTGAAACTGGTCCGTATCCTCGAAGAGTTAAAGGTGGGAACTGAAACGGCACTGCTCCCATCGATCAAGGCTCATGCGGCATCGGCGCCCTCCCGAGCGATCCAGATCCTCATCTCGGATCTGATGGATCCCGCAGGAGTCGAGGATCCGCTCCGTCAACTCTCGGGAGCCCGCGGCGAGAGTTGGTTGATTCACCTGCTTTCCAGAAGCGAGGAACACCCGGAAGAACTGGGGGACTTACGCCTGCGCGATGTCGAGGACCAGTCGTTCGTCGATGTCAGTTTTACTCCGACCATCATCGAGGCGTACCGTTCAATCCTGGCCGAATATCGTGAAGATGTCAGAAAGATGTGCGGGCGATTCCAGATCCAGTCGATCGAGGTTTCGACCGAGGTGCCCTTCGATCGGGTGGTGCTGGAGATGCTGCGACAGAGGGGAATGCTCGCATGAGTTGGGGAGCCCCTCAGATGCTCTGGTTCTTGCTTCTGATTCCAGCAGTGCTCCTGCTGTGGTTTCTGAAGATTCGTCGCACCGAGAAGATCGTGGCCAGCACGATACTGTGGCGGCGAGCACTTCAAGATGAGCGGGTCCGATCTCCATTCCAGCGATTGCTCAAGAACCTGGTCTTGCTGTTGCAGTTGGTTGCGGTGCTGCTGGCGGTTCTGGCACTGGCGGCGCCGGAATCTGGCTCGCAGAGATTTACTTCCAGACTCAACCTGATCCTGGTGGACACCTCTGCGAGTATGAACAGTGTCGAGGCGGATGGCAGAACTCGGTTTGAGCTGGCCCGGGAGAGTGTCGAAGAGATCATCGATGAGATTACTGGCGAGAGAGGGATGGTGGTTCGATTCAGCTCAAGGGTAGAACCGATGACCTCTGTGACATCTGATCTTGCGCTGCTTCGAAAAGCAGTACAGGGACTGTCCGCCGGCTCTGGAGTCTCCAACATCAACGATGCGCTGGAACTGGCCCTTTCGATCGCCAAGCAAGATGCGGTGGTCCCGATGATGGCCAGCGATACAAATTCCCAGGATGGCGAAGAGGTACTGCCTCCCCAGATCGATGCCAGGATTTACGTCGTTTCCGATGGAGCTCTTGCTCCCTGGAGTGGCGATTCATTTCCGATTCCTGTGTTATTGCACTCGATTGGAGATGCTTCGGCCAACAGTGGAATCGTCGCATTGGCGGCGAGGCGCGAGTTCTCTGAAGAAGGGGATCTGAGGGTCGTGGTGGAGATTCGCAACACCGGTGACGAGATGATTTCCGGATTTTTGGATCTTCGTCTCGATGGTGAGCCGGTAGCGGAATCGGTGCAAAAGGACCTCGAGGGAGGGGAGCGCTGGACTCGCTCCTTTACACTTCAGGGCGGTGGGCAGCATCAGATCGCGGCGCACTGGAACCCGGATGAAAAGGACGCACTGCCGGACGACAATAGCGCCTGGCTGATTGCTTCCCAGCCCCGATCGATCCGGGTCGCGAGAGTGGGGAAGAAAAACTTCCTTCTCGATGATGCAATGTCAGTCTTACCTTCGGTGGTGGTCGAGTCGATCTCTCTGGCAGAGATCGATCCGGAAACTGCGGCAGATGAATTCGATGTCATGGTCTGGGATCGGGAGATTCCTGACCAGCTTCCACCCGGTGTCGGACACCTGGTGATCGGAGCGCGCCCATTGCAATTCTGGCCAGATGAAATCGAGATGGTTTCACAGCCGGTTCTGGTGGCGTGGCAAAGAGATGATCCTGTTCTGAGATTTAGCCAGCTCAATGCCATCGATGGAACAGTTGTGGCGACGCATCCTTTTCCACTTCTGCCAGGAGTGAGTGCCATAGCCGAATGCCGTGAAGGAGCCTTGCTGGCGCGTTTCAACCGGGGAGATGTTCGAGGCATCGCGGTGGCCTTTGATGTACTGGCTTCACCCTGGCCCCTGACACCCTCTTTTCCCTTCTTCGTGGAGGCTGCGTTGCGAGATCTGGCTCGGGTGAGTAGCGGTATCGAGAGTGGAATTCGATCGGGCGATCTGATCGAGGTATTCGCCGGCGCAGGGGTTTCGAGAGCGGTATTGACCGATCCATCCGGCGAGCAGGAAGTCGAGATTCCGGTGCTACCGGAGGGGGTGCTGCGGACTTCAGCAGGGGATCAACTCGGAATTCATACGATGAGATGGCGCAAGGGCAAGGACCCTGACTCCGAGTGGATTCAGCAACTGATCCCGGTCAACCTACTCTCCCCGGAAGAGAGTTCCATCGAACCGAAGCCCTCCATCGGGGGGATCACCACAGTTCCGGAGCGAGAGCAGGAAGGCTTCTGGGGTGATGCGCGGTCAGAATTGTGGCCATGGTTTCTCGCAGCTGCGGTGTTCTTGATGATGTTGGAGTGGATCGTGTTTCATCGACGGTGACAATCAGAACGGATCGTAACACCTCGGCGGAGCAGACCTCCGAAAGCGAGTGGATGGGGAGATCGCGATGCAATTGACGGTGTACCTGGCAGGCCAGATTCACGATGACTGGCGTGGGCGTTTGAGGGAACAGGCACAGCAACGTGGGATCGATGTCGATTTTGTTGGACCTCAGGATGAGCACGATCTATCCGATGGGATCGGCGAACAGATCCTCGGGGAACAGGGAAGTCCACGTTGGCGAGACGAAGTGGCCTCGCAAGCCAATAATCTGAGGACTCGAATCCTGATGACGCGTTCGGATGTGGTGGTGGCACAGTTCGGGGAGAAGTTCCGACAATGGAACGCCGCTATGGACGCGGGGATCGCCATTGCGCTGGGGAAGCCCCTCATCGTTGTGAGAGATCCATCTTTACATCATGCCCTGAAGGAAATATCCCAGCGCGCACAGATGACTGTTGACCAGCCAGAGCAAGTGCTGGACGCGCTGGAATACGTACTTCGCTGACCGATCAGTCCGCCGCTTGCTTGACCTGAATTCCTTTTCGCTTCTTCTGCAGTTCCATCTGCCACGCACCATCTCGGGCGTCGCGGTTGTCATCATTGAATTGGATGACATTCTTGAGATAGTCCTGCATCTCCATGTTTTGTGTCGGCGACATGCGATTCATCTGGTCATGTCGTGTGTCTATCTGAATCGACGTGGATCCACGGAAAAATGCGTAATCGCTGCTGCCACGACGGGCGATGACGGTCGGTATCACATCGGAAGCATCGGAAACGAATAGACCTCGACGATCGGTGGTGCCCGATTGGACCTGACCCTGGTCGAGAATTCGGATCTGAACACCGGGGATCAGTGTATCGGTGACGGGATCGATCGATTGTATGCGGATATTGCCAGAGTTGTCCTCGACCACCAGTTCCATCTGATTGATCAGCACCAGGCAGGAGGTGTGGATATCCTCACCCCTCACGATGACCAGGTAAGCCCCTACTTCTTCGATGGGAAGGGTGACCTCGTGAGACGCTTGCATCGCCCCTCCGCCAGCACCCCTTCCACCCAACTGAACGGTGGTGGAGATGGTCGGCGAAATCCCACTCAGGTTGACCTCGGTCACACGAGAGAGGTCTTGTTCTCGCAGTGCCAGGGTCATCAGGTTTACCTTGTAGGCGAGTACTTCAGCTTCTTCGATGTTCCGGTAGCGAAGTTCAATCAGAACCTCATCGCCAGGCCTGAACTCGGAGATCTCATCGATATCCAGTTCTCTGGAATGGAAGCGTGCCAGTGATGCGCGTGCGTCTTCAAACAGATCCTTGACCTGCTCGTAGTAAGTCGCGGCGTCCTCGGTCTGATTGGCAGCATGATGAATCTGGCCGATGATGTAGAGAGCCAGATCTCTGTTTTCACTGGTACGAGTTTTTCCCGACGGAGTTTCGTATCGTGCATCGGCAATCTGCTGTAACAACTGTAACGCTTCTTGCTGCTGGTCGAGGGACCAGAGTGCGACCGCTCTGGTGTAGCGGAATGAATCGACATGTCTGGATTTTTGGAATACTCCAGCGAGGATTCCCGACTGATCCGCAGCGCGTTGCCAATCTTCCAGGTCGAGGAACGCACTGACCAGGTTCAGGCCCGCATCTGCAGCGGTCGGATCATCCCCGTGGATGTAGATGAACTTTCTCAGCAGCTCGATGCCGAAGTAGGACAGTTGTGCGGGGGAGAGTCCCCACTTTTCTCGGGCAGCTTGGCCAGCACGAGAGAGTTGGCCAGCACGAGAGAGGGCGATGTCGGCCAGAGTTTGCTCGGCAGCCAGCACCGATGGTAGATCCGGATACTCCATCACCAATCGAAGTAGCAGCAGGAGCGAAGCCTTCAGATCTCTCTGTTCGAGTACGCCTGTGACCTGCAGATCGCGGCCAAAGGTCTCCTGGATCACCGCCAGGAAGATCTGGATCGATCGAGGGTGTTCTCCGAGGATCCGGTAGGCTTCGCCAATTCGAATGACATTCTCGAACTCGATGTTGAGATCTGGATCCTGTTCCTTCAGTACCTCGAAGAAGGAGACCATGGCAGAATTGTCCCCCGCTTCGATGGCGCTCAGAAGCAAGATTCTTGCCACCTCTTTCTTGACCGGAGGTCGCAGTCGATCCTTGTGTTCGTCCCACAACCGGGTCAGCAGTTCGCGGGCTTCTCTCCAGTGCTTGGCATCCCAGTGCATCCGTCCACGGTTATAGATCTCATCGGGGGTCGCACGGTACTCGTCTTCACTGTCGCGACCACGAGTGAGAATCGTGAGTTGCGTTTCCTGTCCGAGACTGATCCTCGATGGTTGGGAAACACTGCGGATGATCGGTGGCGGAACTCGATACTCTCCCGGCACAGTGCCCACCAGGGAATAGGAGACATTGAAGTGATTTCTAGTTCGGGTCCATATTTGCAACAGGTTGCCGTCGAGCTGGTGCGAATCAATTCGTCCTTTCAAGCTCCCCTCGACCATGCTCATTCCCGCCGGAATAATCAGGTCGAGTTGCAGGGTCTCCGGGTCGGAGAGGGTTTTACCGGTCTGGTTTCGGATCTCCAACATCACCTCGGTGCTACCGCCGAGCGGCAATTGTCGCACCGGATTGCGCCACAGTTCTTGTCTCTTCTTGGTGACGGAGAATCCGATGCCTACCGGTTGCCCTTCCTGGCGAGGAGCAGATCGAAGGTAAGCAGTGGCACGGGGAGCGAAGGCGTCCTCGGTCACTGCCGGATAACCGGTGGTGCGACCGGAGAGAAGAGCCGCCCAGTGAGGCTTGCCCGCTCCTCGTAGAACCAGTTTCACCTCGGTCTCACCCTGACCATCGCCGAGATCAAAGATCGCGGTGGTGGAGGTCTTGTCAGGATCGATGGAGAGGAGGCGTGCCGGGTCTCCGTCGATGAATACCTCGATCTCACAATCAGTCGCAGCCGGTACAGAAGATCCTTGAACCCTGGACAATGCTGCCAGTGCCAGTCCCGACCCTCTTCCCGGGTGCCACGGGCGTTGATCTTCCAGCCAGCTGGAGCTACTGGAGAGCTCGACTGCAGAGAGACCCGCGCTGGCACAGGCGTGCAATGCCATCGCAGAGATCACCAGCGAATCACCGATCGAGGATCTGGTAGCGACCTTTTCAGTGCCACTGGACCATGAACCATCTTCTCGTCTTCGCTCGATGAGAGTCCTCGCCACGTCTTTGGCCATCGGTAACCGATCCATCTGGACCAGGGTTTCGACGAGGTAGGCCAGGGATGAATTGGAGAGTGTGTTTCTGGAGCGGTGTAATCGATTGGCCGTTCCGAAGTCGCGGTTCTTGCCAAAGGAGAGTGCTCGCAGCAATTGGACCTTGATGTCATCTCTGGACGACTCGGTGTTGCGAAACGACTTCTCCAGTGAAGCACTGGCCTTGCTCAGAACTACATCCGAGACGGAGAATCCGGAGAGTTGAGCCTGTTGAAGAGCGATCAACACCGCTGCGGTGGTTCGAGGAATCGATGGTCCCCCTGCCCAGCCCCAGCCTCCATCGGAGTTCTGGGTCATCGAGAGCTGGCCGATGATGCCGTGGATTTGACCGCGAATCTTGTCCAACTGCTGCTTCGCCATCTGGTTGCCGGATTTAGAGGCCATCTCCAGTACCGCAACGGCTCCCTCCAGTCGCGCCGCTCTCGAGGCGAGGTTTCGATCGGGAGGGATTCGCAGCCCCTGTCCTGGATTTGCCGCCAGATCGATGAGGATCTGATCGAGGTGGGAACCGATCCACACCTGAAGGGTGCGGTCGAGCCAGTCGGAGGAACCAGGGAGACGGACGGTTCGTGTCGAAGTGCCTTCCAGGCTGCCCCCGGCGCGCCCACTGGCCATCAGTCCCCAGGGGCGCACTGCGATGGTACGGACCTGTCGGATGGTCCTGCTTTCCTTCTCTCCGTCGACCTCGAAGACGATCTCTACCGGCAATGCTGGATCGCCAGGGAGCGGGCCGATCTGCCCCAGTGTGATTTCTTGCATTCCCTCGACGAGTACCAGTTCTGACTGGATCTCGAAGGCCCCATCGCCACCACCGATACGGATCGAGACGGTCCCTTTGCCACGAATACCCGATGAATTGACGATGCGGAGGCGGGGTTCAATCAGGTCACCTTCCATCGCACTGGATGGAAGTACGGGGTCGATGAAGATGTCTGCGCGTACGACGAAGTTGTCCTCACTATTTCCGAAGAGATCATCTTCACCGATCGCCTGGGCACGAATTCTCCAGGTGGTGCTTCGTGGTGGAGCCGTGAATGTGACGGTTGCAGTTCCATCCTCTGAGGTCATCAGAGTGCCATCCCAGAAAGCAGTGAACGCCTCGTCAGGGATGGTGGGTCGCTGTTCGCCCCAGGATCCACCAGACTTGTCGTTGCCTGCTCGACCACCGCGGGAGCGTGTAGAGCCCTTGCCAAACCGAGTTCCGTACAGTCCTCCTCCGCCACCAAGGAGTTGGATAGAATCGTTGGAATCTTCAGCCTCCCCATAACTAAACTGGCGGTCACCTTGCGCTGCGCTCCCCGGTGGTGCCATGCGACCCATCAGTCGACCCGCTTCCAGAGTGGAGCCGACCATCACTCGTCGCTCGAGCAGTTCCATCTCCATCTCGGCCAGTTCGACTTCATCGAGTAGAGCCTGGGCGATCTCCTCGGTGGTTCCCTGGTATTCAAAGTCGCAAGAGGTGGAAGTGTGGAGGATGGATGGCGCTGGAATGCGATTTTTCACCCCCGCTTTGAGTTTCTGAAACCAGCCGGGGTAGAGGTCGTCGACCGCCACATCGACCACCGCCAGGGCGATCTCTGCTGCGACAGGCTCTCCTTGTAGATTTCTGGTGATTACTTCGAGGGTGACTTCTGAACCGGGAGTCACAGATTCCTGGGGGTGCAGCACCTCCAGCAGAAGTTGTTTCCGGACACGGAAAACCACATCCGCTTCGTGCAATCTGGAGTCATTCATCATCGCCAGCGAAACAGTGGCTTCCGGGTACATCGAGGAGACCACATCGAGGCCGATGTGATTGCGACCTGATTCGAGCTGGATGACACGGTACTCCAGAATCCCATCGCCGATGACCGTCAACAGACCGGGGCTACTGGATCGAGTGTTCTGGAGTTCCAGTTGAAGTTCTTCGCCGACGTCAATTCTGGTTTTCTCGACCAACCAGATCAAACCGCGTTCTTCATCTTCTCCGGACACCTGAACTGAAGCGGTACTGGAGATACGGTTGCCTAATCGGTCGAGACCCTCGGCGACAATCGAGTACTTTCCTGCTGCTTCTAGGGGCAGACGAACCTCTCCGTTTCCATTCTTGTCGGTGTGTACCTCTCGTACTTCTACGGTGGTTTCTGCCCAACTGGATCGGTGCTGAAGTTTCTTGACCAATCGCACGGTGACATCGCGTTCGATCGGCTGACCCGCTGCATCGGTGGCAGTGACCAGGACCGGAACCGTTTCACCCACGATGTAATCGCCACTCTCTCGCGGAATTTCGATCGCCAGTTGCCACATCGATTCGGCGATCGTGACCATGGTGGAACGACTGATTCCATATTCGGGGACGGTCACCGAGAGGTTCACCATCGAACCGACCACATCGCGAGTATCTTGCTGGACCTCCACCAGGCCTTTCTCATCGAAGGAGAACTGCTCGCTGTGACCATCTTGGAATCGAACGATGAGAGGGGTTCCGGTCAGGGGTTCTCCGAACCAGGTCTGGCCAGAGATGGTGGCGTGAATCATTTCTCCGCGAACATGGACCAACTGCTTTGGCTCGATGCGAAGATCGATGGCCAGCGGAGAGAAATCCTCGACCATGAACGCGACCCGCCCCACAGCACTGTCAGGGCCGCTCACCATGATGGTCCAGTTCCCGTGAGGGGCGTCGAAGGGGAGTGTGAAGGAATCTGCGATGGTTCCCGACTTGCGGAAGATCGCAGTCGCCTGAGAAACCTCGACCAGGTCAGGAGTCGAGATGGAGACCCGCCCCTCGGCTCCATCAGGGCTGTACCAGAGACCGGTATTCTTGTCGACTTCCCTCACCAGGGCACGCCAGTGAACCGTGTCTCCCGGGCGATAAGTGGCTCGGTCGGTGAGGAAGTGAACCCTGGGAGTCCGGCCGGGGGGTAGCAGGGTTCCTTCCAGGTTGAATCCGGTCACTGCGGAGTCACCTCCGCGCAGTGCCAGCACTCTTACATCCTCATTGACTCCTGGCTTGTCGAACACGACGCGGACAGTTCCATCGGAACCGGTTTTCAGTTCCTGGAGTTTCAGATTCTCGAGCGGCAAGTCTTGGTCCCAGTCCTGGATCGCCATCAGGATTTCGACATCGGGAGCCGGTTCCCCCTTCAGCATATCCTGAGCGTAGACCAGTACTTCACTTCGTCCTGCTTTGACGACGATGTCGATGTCCGTCCTGACGACCAGTGTTGTGGCCTGGTACTTCTCAGAAGCAACCATCACTGCCCAGGTCCCGGTCCCTTCGACAGGAAGGACGACCTTCTGATGGCAGGGTTTGTAACGAGCGAAATTGTCCACCTCGACTTCAATTGTTTTCCATGGATCGATCAGGTCGAGGTCGAGTTGTTCGACGTCATCTCTGGAGTAGTACTTGCGAAAGTATGACTCGATGTCGAGGGGGTAAATCCGCACTTCGACACTCTGGATGTTTCTGGTGTCGAGTGAGAAGGAAGCCTCTTCATTCGATCGAAGCAAACCAGTGGTTTCGATCTGAAGACTCTTTTCGGTGAGATTGAAGAGCCGCATCCTGGCCGCACCCTCGACCGGAGAACCGAAGCAATCCTTGTAAGCCGATACCGCTTCCTCCAGTTGAAGCAGGGAGACCTCGAGCAAGATTCCGATGTTGAGCCTGGCCTCCATGCCTTGCTGGGTATCGGGATACTTGCCAGATAATCTCTTCAACTGGGAGATGCACTCCTCGAAGAGGGCGACAGCACGAGCATGATCCGGATCGTTCAGTTCATCGAGGGCTCGACCGTCTTGCAACTCCTTCGCCTCCAGTGAGAAGGAAAAGGCTTTTCTCAGTAACAGGGGGAGGGTGCGTCGATCGAGAGGATATCGCGATGAAAAATTCTCGATGGCTGCTCGCCCCGCTTCCCATCTGGAATCATCGAGGAAGCGCTCACCGATACTCGCATCGATGGTGATGATCGACTCCTGAGATCGAGCCCAGTCGGGGCCGTCGGGCGCGCGCTGGCCGTACTTGCTGAAGGCCAGTCGAGCCTCCTCGAAGCGCTCCGACTGTTGTAACAACTTGCCGACCTGGAACTGTGCAGTGCGCTTCAGTTTTTCAAGTTGTTGCTGATCGCCGGAAACGGGCTTCTCGATGAACCCCAGCCAGTGGCTCAGCGCCGCTTCCGATTGACCGCTGTCACGCAGCATCTCTCCCAAGCGGTATTCGGTCTGGATTCGATTCTTGTGCTCGGGTGCTTCAGTCCGGAATCGTTTCAGAGCAGCGACCTTCAGGTCGACCGTGCTGTAGGTGTTTGCAATGTCGAACAGTGCATCCCCGCGGATCTTGCGGAGGCTCGTTGCCAAGTCGCCCTGGAATTGGCCACCCCAGGGATCTTCTCCCTTGAGGGCGGAATCGACGGTTTCGATCAGCTTCTGGTAACCACGTCGAGCGACGACACTGGTGGTGGCTCGAGCTCGGGCCAGTAGCACATCGAACAGGTGGCTACCGGCTTGAGCATTCGATTTCCTGGGATCGAACTGACTCAGGTAACGATCGCAATCGAGGATCAACTGGGAGCTGTTCATGTTCATTCGAACAGAGCAGCGGACCAGTCCCCAGAGTGATTCTTCCAGTTGAGTGGTGGGTGGGGTCAGTTCTGCTGCCTGGATGTAGAGGTCTCGTGCACGTCCGTATTGAGGATCTGGAGGATCGGGCAGGCTCATGTCTTGATCGGCGGAAATCCGATCGGCGACATCGAGGAGAATCCGCGCCAGCTCCTGGATGCGTTCTCCGGAACGAAGCCTGGAGGTCTCTTCCTCGAGGATTTTCTGCGCTTCGCCGTAGCGTTTCAGTTTCATCAGTAACTGGCTGCGCTGCAACCTGGCCTTGTGCAACCAGGCGCTTTCTGGGTAAGAGTTTTCAAGGGCTCTCAGGGCTTCGATGGCCGGTTCAATTTGATCGGATCTTTGCAGCAAGGAGGAACGGAACCAGAGCCAGTCGTCGCGGCGGCTGGGCTGCTCCTGATCGAGTTGGTCGAGCCACTCGAGCCCCTCCTCGATGGAGCCTTCCAGCAACGCTGTTCGCAACGGCCGGGGCAACGGCATTCCAGGGATCTGCAGGGGATTTTCCGACTCGGCAACCGGATCGTCGGGAGTGGCAAAGGCGCGGATCCCGGAGGACAGGGCGAGCCACCCGATGAGCAATGAAAGGGCAATCAATGACTTCCAGAAGGATGACTTCCAGAAGGATGACTTCCAGAAGGCTGAATTCGAGAGGGTTGAATTCAAGATATGATGCGGCATGTGGCCTCCGATGGGGTCCAGAGGAGTTGTTCCCGTTCAGGGAGTCCAAGGTCGAATTGGAATTCGAATGCGGGGGCGAACTCCGGGCTCAGCAACATCTTAATGTCCTGCCTGGAAGAGGCAAGTACGCCCCGATGAAGAGATTGGATTAAGATGCTCTCAAGAATCCATCATCCCGATGATTTTTCCTCGAACGCCGATGGTGCAATGCGCCTCCACCAGAGCGTTTCGACGCTGATCTATGGCGAAACCGGACCATTTGAAATCGAATCCATTACCGACTCTTCTCAGGAAAGATCCGGTATGCCACGGCCGGGTCGGAGGGTCGCGACGACTGGGTCCCAGCAGTAGATGAGTGAGCCCTCTCGGTTCCAGATCTCTCCGAACCGCCTCACTCAACACTCCCAGTGGAATGTGGCCCGAGTGCTGTCCGATATTGGGTGTGCCTGCAAGGGACGCAATCCACACTCCAAGGGGCGAGTCAGCCTCCACCTGCAGGGACCAGGGCTTCTCGCCCCTCGCTCGTACAACCGTATCCAGGTTGTGGTCCTCGTCGGTGCGGATCTCGACCGGCGACCAGTCTTCACTTCCCGGGATCGACTCGGCAGTGATGGCGAAGACGATTCGCTTCTCGACTCCATCACAGTTCGCCATCCAGACTCCACCGAAAAATGATGGATCATTGGGGTCGTCGGGATTCTCTTTCACCTGGCCAAAGGTGAAGCGTCGGTCTGAACCCCGCCGTCCGATTTCTGTCACCTTTCCGAGGGTCCAGTTCTTACCGCCTTCGATCGATCGGATGCGATCGAGTTCTCGATCGAGCAGTGGATTGACAAAACCAGTTCGCTCGTCACTGGGTTCGAGCAGGCATAGCTCGATCAGTTGCAAGGTGGTTCGGATGAATCGCTCCGCATCCGCAGATGCGAGACCGCAGCCCTCGATGGGAGGGATCGCCGAGAAACACTCGATCAGTTCGGCGTGCTGCTGCTCATCGATGGCATTCTCTTGCAGAGCACGCTCGGCGATGCGATCTGCCATCTCCAACGGGGGCCGGTCTCCGGTTCCTGTCAGCCATTGGTCGGGTTTCAAGAAACTCCAATCGAAGGGTCTCTGCTTCGCCTCGATTCTCCCGTATCCTGACCGTTCTTGCACCAACTTGCACGAACGGTCGATTTCTGATCCGGAATCTTCGCTGTAGACCAGATCTGGATGTGGACCAGAAGCTCGCCGTGGGGGGGCAAGAAATTGTTGGAGGCTCGGCTTCAGGAAGGGGAGTGATCGGTGGAGAGTGCGAACCCGTCAGATCCTGTTCCGCAGGAACTGGACCCGGAGCAGGCGGCTCGGTGGCTCGAGCTTGAGCCGCCGCCTCGGCTCATCGATGTCCGGGAGGTGGAGGAATTGCACTCCGGGATGGTTTCCGGGGCGACCCACATCCCGCTGAGGGAAATCCCTTCCATCGTCAGTCCTGGCACTCATCCCCACCTCTCCGCTCCGATCTCGATCGAGGAGAATATCCTGATCTACTGCGCCAAGGGGATTCGCTCCTACGACGCAATGCACTGGTTACGGCAGCAGGGCTACCA
>CAVOEM010000051.1:0-15085 GCA_963694575.1 Planctomycetes bacterium UBA1146
TGACATCAGGATCGGCCCTCATCGCCGATCGTAAGGCGCTGTAGTTGGTCTCGGTGTGATGGTGCACATGACGCTGATTGATGTTGCATCCAGAGGGGCGGAAGATGTATTCGATGGGATCCTCAACCGTCACGATGTGGTCATGGCGCTGTTGGTTGATCCGCTCGACGATCGCCGCCAGCGTTGCAGATTTCCCGCAACCGGCTGGCCCCGTGACCAGGACGATGCCCTGGTTGTACTGGGTGAACTGGGAAAGCACCTCCGGCAGGTGCAGATCCTCAAAGGATGGCACCTTGATCGGGATGATCCGAAACACCGCCTCGAAACCCTTGCGCTGCTTGAAGCAGTTGGTGCGGTAGCGACCCCGGTCTCCATCGTCGAGACAGTAGTCCAGATCCTGATCTTGTTGCAGATCTTTCCACTGCTTCTCATCGAGCAATTCCTCGATGGTCCTGGCAGTGTCCTTGGCAGTCAGTGCTGGATGCTTCCAGCGGATGAGATGTCCGTGGAGACGAACCAGAGGTGCCGAATCGACCTGGAAGTGAAAGTCAGAACAACCCAGGTCTCGCGCCTTGCGCAGATATTCGATCAACGGCTTGCCGACCATCGAGGTGAAGTCCATCCGCTGCACATCGGCGACGGAGACGACTCCTTCTCGAACAGTGGTCCCCGGCTGACTCCCGGCGTCGGTTTCGCTTCCCGCTGCGGACTGGCCCTCGAGTCGCTGAGAAACCTTTTGCGAGATCGCCTCGGCATGCTTGGCAGAGATCAAACCCTCTGCCACCAGCGCCGTTCCCAGATCCGATCCCCGTGGGAGGCTCGACATCACCCGTCGCAGATCTGCTTCCCCCACCAGTTGATTCTTCAGAGCAATGCGGCCAAACATGGCTGCTTCGCTGGAGGGCCTGTCGGCGGTGCCCTCCTTCGTATCATCGGTCATGCATTGCTCCAGGCCTGATCGTGTGAGTCCGGGGAACCGGACTCCGGATATTGAAATCGTCCGATGGATTCACCTCACGATGTGAGGTCCGGAATGGGCTCTCCGGCTCAGACGGGCCCATGCCCATGGCATGGAAGGAACATCCTAGCCTTCCGGCGTCGGGGGGCAAGTTCGAGTCCCACTTCGAATTCGCTCGATGAGCCCGGTGGTCGAAGCCCCCTGGACCAAGGTGATCCGCTCCACCCGGCCTCCCGCCGCCTCCACCAGGTCCTTACCCACCACCTCATCGACGCTGTAATCGGCACCCTTGACCAGCACATCGGGGATCAGAGTACCGATCAGCGCTTCCGGGGTGTCCTCATCAAACACCACCACATGATCGACACAGGAGAGAGCCCCGAGCAGTCGAGCGCGCTCGGTGGCGGGCAGAATCGGTCGATCGGGGCCCTTGAGGCGAGTCACCGACGCATCCGAGTTGATTCCAACCACCAGCAGATCGCCAAAAGCCCGCGCCGCTTCGAGCAACTGGAGATGACCGGCATGGAGCAGATCGAAGCAGCCATTGGTGAAGACCACCGTCTGGCCATTGGCCTTCGATTGCTGGACCAGCTCCTGCATCTGTTGCGACGAGCGCAGTGCGATGGGGACGATCCCCATCCAGGCACTCCTGGCGGCGTCCAGTTCCCACCGTTCGACCGGCTGTACCCCGACCTTCTGGACCTCGATTCCGGCACCGAGATTGGCCAGTTGACAGGCATCATCGATGTTCCAGCCGGAGGCCAGTGCCGCTCCCAGCAGACTCAGGACCATGTCTCCTGCACCAGCCACATCGGTGACCCCCTGAATGCGGGTCGGATGACGCCGAGAGTCTCCGCTGGCGGAGACACGGGTGATCCCGTCTCGATCGAGGGTCAGGATGCAGTGCTCCAACTCGAGCTCCTCGACCAGCGCCTGTCCCGCCCTCAATTGCTCCTCGACTTCCGCGTCGAGATCGATCCCGGTCGCGCTACTCGCTTCGTATCGATTGGGACAGATCAGCGTCGCCCCACGATAACCACTCCAGCGTCCCGATCGGCCAGGGTCGACCAGCACCGGAATCGATCGTCGCTGAGCCCCCTCGACCAACGACTCGAGGAGTGATTTCTCCAGCAGTCCCTTCTCGTAGTCCGAGATCAGCACCGCTGCAGGATCTTGCTCAAGAGCGTTTTCGATGGCCTCGATCAACAGCGACTGCTCGCTACTGTCGATGGGATTCTTCTCCTCCAGATCGAGGCGCAGTACCTGCTGCTGACCTCTGCCAGCGTGCTGGACTCCGGCCAGGATCCGAGTCTTGCGAATCGTCGGTCGGCTCTGACAGACGATCACTCCCTCGGTAAGGGCTCCCGTCTCCTCGAGTGCCTGGCGGATGAACCGCCCGCCATCGTCATCTCCGACCATACCCACGACGATCGGCTCGAATCCGAGGGCGGCCAGGTTGGTCACCACGCTCCCTGCCCCTCCGACTCGCATCTCGTGGTGACGCCCCTGCACCACCGGAACCGGAGCCTCCGGCGAGATGCGCTCGATATCGCCGTAGAAGTACTCGTCGAGCATCAGGTCACCCACCACCAGGATGCGCGCCTCCGCCAGGGTATCTAGTTCAGGAATCATCACTGGCTCCTCGATCTTCCGATTGCATCCGTTGCAGGACGGCAACCCTGAATAACGGCAAGTTGATCTCGTGATGGCCGGTCAAAGAGATTCCTCTCTCCACCGGACGCTGCAAAACATTTCGACTGGTGCGGTAGTGCGGGATCATGTCGAAGTTGATGGCGGTCACTCCATTCAGCGGTTTCCCCATGTTACGAGCGATGTTGACCACCTTGAGAAAGACCTCTGGCATCACCACCGCAGAGCCGATGTTGAGCCAGCAACCATTCTCGAGGTCACCGACCACCGCTGCCAGCAACCGAAAATCGATGGCGGTCGCCGCTCCCATATTTGCTCCCGCAACACCCGGATGCATGTGCACGATATCGGTTCCGATGGCGACATGAACCGTCGCCGGGATCCGTAGTTGCCGAGCTCTGAGCAACATCGAGAGCTCGGCATGAGGCGCGCTCTGCGATTCGATCCAGTCTCCCAGAGCCGCTCCCAGTCCCACCTCATCGGCGCCAGCCAAACTCGCTTGTCGAAATGCATCGGCGGTTTCACTCGCCATGCCGAAGGTACCATCGGCAACATTGGACTCGACATCTTCAGATGTCTGGCCGATCAGAGCCAGTTCCAGGTCATGAATTGCGGTCGCCCCATTCATCGCGATGGCAGAGATCACACCCTTCTCCATCAGATCGATGATCAGTGGACCCATTCCCACCTTGACCACATGGCCACCGAGGGCGGCGATCACCGGAGCTCCTCCAGCCACCGATCGGGCCACCGCGGCCGCGGCAGCACGCAGTTCACCGCCGGCCAGGATGTCCGGCAAGGAATCGATCAACTGTTCGATGGTTCCGTGCGGGTCGCACAGTTCGCGGAACTGATCTCGGTGGACAATATTCTTGCGCTGACCGATGGGAATCGGTTTCACATCTCCGAGATCGAGCGGTTGCCAACGAGAGTCCGGTACCAAGAGATCTCCTGTTCAACGGGGTCTTTTGCGGATGCTAGCAGGAAGGGGCCGCAGTTTCACGCCTCCCGACACCCTCTCATCGACCAATTCGGCGGAGGATCGGCTCCAGATCGACTGCGGTGGTCACTTCCTGGACCAGGATCGGCAATGGGGAACTCATTCCAGCAGCGAGCAGGAGCTCGATCTTGACCGCATCCTTGGCGGTGCAGACCAGGGCCGCGGCCCCCCGTTCTCCGGCTCGCCGATAGATGCGTCGAAAGTCAGACAACTGGTAGCGGTGGTGATCTCGAAACGGCTCCAGCCCGACCAGGTTCCAGCCGTGATCGGTGAGTGTCTGCCGAAAGGAATCGGGATCTCCGATGCCGCAAAATCCAAACACCCTGGATCCGGCAGCGGGGATCGCCGCAGAACCGAGTGATCTCACCTCTCCCACCTCGGTGCTCGCCAGCGATCGAGGTATCGATGGGAACCACTGGCGTAAAAAACCGATGGTGTTCGCCAGTTCTCCATCACTACAACGCTCGACACGAGTCAGGATCAGGTGATCGGCACGAGCCAGATGACTCCACGGCTCTCGCAAGCGCCCCCGAGGCAAGCAGTGGCCTCCCGCCAGCGGACTGCGTCCATCGAGCAGTACCAGGTCGAGATCTCGATGAAGTCGTCGATGTTGAAATCCATCATCGATCAGGAGTAGATCCACCTCGGGATGGGCTGCCAGCAACTGGAGCCCTGCGGTGTGACGACAACGATGTTGTTGATGGGGAACCCCGGGCAAACTTCGTAGTAACATCCGGTGTTCATCATTGCCATCGGCGCCGCCACGATAGCCTCGACTGACGATGCCTGGATGCCCACCTCGACCTCGCCAGTTTCGAGCAATCGATTCTGTGAGAGGAGTCTTACCGGTGCCTCCGACAGAGATGTTGCCGATGCTGATGACGGGAACCGGAAGTCGAAGGGGCCACTCACCTGCAGCTTCTCGACGGTGATGGCGCCAGTGATCGAGAGTCACCCCGGCTCGCCAGCATCGTTCCAGCAAGCTCAGCAGGGGACGGGGCCAGGACAGGATCGGTTCAGTGGTCAGGATCAGGTCTCCCGCTGGCCATGACGGGGGCGATCGTGAAGGACCGTGAGGACCTCGAGCACCTGCTGGTCAGTCATATATCCCAGATCGATGAGAATCTGGCCAAGAAATCTATGCTTCTCGCCGCGCACCTCATCCCGAGCTTGCAGCGCCAGCGCCTCGTACAGATGGGCTGTAGAGATGCATCTCATCTCGAAGGCGACCTCGCCGAACATCCTCACCTCGCCAGACATTTCATCTCCCGTCGATCACTTGGGATTCAACGTATATGCAAAACTATCAGAGGATTGAAGATACCAAGGACACGGCGGTGACGCCACTGCACTAGAGTTTCCTGCGTCTGCGTTCCTGGACCTGCCTCTGGTAGAGAAGGTCGGCTGCTGCAGAGATCTCTTCTCCCTCCAGCAGTCCCTCCTTCAGCACTGCAGGAAAGCGATGTTCGCCGCTGCAGGAGCCTGCCAGAGCCCCACCCACCGCTGCTGTCATCTCTACCGCTCCTCCTGCCGAGAGGCAGGAGCCGATCACCAGCATCGGTTCCACTGGGTTTCTCAACCAGCTGTGAAGAGCGACGAGGAAGATCGGTAGAGCTCGGTTTTCGATTCCGGAGTGATCGGCATTCGAGCTCTCGTCGGAAGAACTGGCCAGTTGATCAAAGGCCACCAGTTCGGAGGAGGCGAGCAACATCGGAATCTCCTGGATTCGATCAGCCACTGCCATGTCGATACGAGCCGCAGCGGCAGTGGCTCCATCGATCACGTCTCCCAGCACTACATCCTTGTGGGTGAGATTATGACTGATGACGCTCGCCAGCGCCGAACTGACCGCTCGAACCTCCTGGTCTTCATGAGTCACACCGATCAAGCGCTCGCAGTCATCGACCAGCGAAGTGGGATCATCGTGATCCCACAGCCCGATCAATACGCTAGTCACCAGCGATCCACTACCCACCTCACCCGGTCCACAGGCACAGCCCCGGGCATCCCGACCGCGACGCAGCCAGCGCGACATCGCCACATCGACATCGGGAAGACGCTCGATGATGCGATTTTCTCGCCACAACGGAATCCAGTGATCGACGATCGACTGCGGTTGCACCGAACCGACCGTGGCAATCGCTTCCGCAGCGAGTGTCATCAACTGGACCCCGGCACCATGCTGCCCGACCGGGAAGTAGCCGTTACGATGTCGGACATAGCCCTCGATCACCTCGGATCCCAGAGCCCTCATGAAGGTTCGGGATGACCCTGAATGGGGAAAGCCAAGGGCGCTGCCGATGGCGGCACCCAGCATGGTTCCACGAAAGCGGGCTGGAAGTTGGTCCTTGAGGGTCGTGCTGCTCTTCACGTCTGCTCTCTCGTCTCCACATCCGGGGATCCCTCATCGTGAATCGATCGATCGATCCACTCCTGCAGAGATCCGCATCGACAACGCTTGCGCCACATCGGCCTCATATCGCGATACCAGCCGAGTCCGACTCCTGCCAGCAGTGCCGGGGCTCTCGACGGGGCACCAAAATCGGCGGAGACCACCATCGATTCCCGATCGACACTCCACGACTGCTCGGAATCGATGAATGCCGCATCATGGACCACATCGGCGATCGGGGTGTCCCCTCGTCGGGGATCGGCAACCTCCACCGCTTCTCGATGATACCAGTGATCCCCGTATGGAGACGGAATCACATCGTCGATCGAATCCGCGGACTTCGGTTCTCCCCCGACTCTCCACAAGGTCGCCCCATCGGGCTCAAGCAGGACGATTCCCTGGCCCGGGCGAGGTTCTGCAGCGAGCCAAAGCCGTGCGGCGATTGGTGTGGAACCCCCACAAAACCAAGTGCCTCGGGGTAACCCAGTCTCTCGTACCAACTCTTCCGCAAGGGTTCCGATTTTATGGGGTCCTGGCATCAGCGGAGGGACCTGTCCCGAATCGAGTCCCAGTTGCTGGAGTTCTTCTGCATCCCAACGCTGGCCTGGACTACGCAAACTGGACAGCCCGCTATTCCAGGCGAAGGCGGTGGTGGTGGCCACTGCTCCGGTCCAGCGGTAGCGCAGCCAGTCCTGCAGATCAAAGACGCAATGGAGGCCGCGTAAGATGCTCGGATAACTGGCCAGGGTCGAGCGGAGCACCTGCCGAGGAAGCGTCGCGACTGGATCCAGTTCTTGCCAGTTGAGAGCGCGAGGCGGGAACGGCTCCATCTCCGCATCGACCAGCACCAGTGAAGACTCACAGGAGATGCCGATGGCCGCCACCGCCGCGGGCCGGATCATCCCCTCCTGCAAAGCATGTTGCAGCAGCGCCCTGACCGATCTCACCCGCTCATCGGGATGAATCCCCCACCATTGCTGGAAAGGAACGCTGACCGGCTCCTGTAACTGTGCCAGGACAGTTCCTTTGCGATCCACCGCCTGCAAGGAGACCGTCGATCCCTGTAATTCGATTCCGAGAAGAACGCTCATCAGGCTCACTTCCAGGGGAATCCCCCCTCGAGCTGCGAACAGGGCTTCCCTCGAAGCCCCGGGGAGATCATTCTACCCCACGTGAGACCACTGCCCAGCGAACCCCTGTTCCCGCGCTCGATCCTGATCGTGCGGCTCTCCGCCGTCGGCGATCTGATTCAGGTTCTGCCCGCCCTGGAGGCACTCTCTGAGCAATTTCCTGAAGCCCGGATCGACGCCGTGACCGAGTCCCTGTCGAGCGGCCTGTTGCAGGGCCATCCGTCACTGAACAGGGTGTTGAGCCTGCCCAGGAGCGAATTGAAAAGGAGCTGGAAGCAGCCAGATCAGCGGGTCCATGCCTGGCCAATGGTCGCCCGATTCACCCGGGAGTTGCGTGAGCACCACTACGACCTGCTGATCGACTGGCAGTCCAATTTTCGATCGGCACTGATTCGGTGGCTGGCGCGAGCCGATCGCGTCATCGGAATTCATCCGCAGGACGGTGGTGAATTGCCACGCTGGTGGCGCGGGTATCACCCGCCCGAAGCGGCCGGACGAGTCCATCGAAGCGACCGAGCCCTCTCGGTGGTCAGGGCTCTCGGCTGGGATGGAGCGACGCCGCTGGGTCAGATCGGTGAGGTCGACGGTGCTCTCGACGAGACTCTCATCCAGACACTGGAAGAGGGTGAGGCTCCGATCCTGCTGCACCCCTTCGTCAGCGCCTTCGGCCGTTTCAAGGAGTGGCCGACAGTGCGCTGGATGGAACTGGCGCGATCGCTGGCTCACCGTGGTCACCGCATCTGGATCTCCGGCGGCGAAGCCGATCGGACACGGAGAGACGCCATCGTGACTGGAGCGGGAGCCGGCGTACACGCCGCTCCCGAGACCAGAGATCTGACTGCGATGGCGGCACTGATCGGACACTGTCAGGGTGTGGTCGCAGCAGACACCGGAATCCTGCACCTCGCAGCGATTCGCCGCATCCCTTCCATCGGCCTGTACGGTCCCAAGGACCCCAGCATCTACGGCCCACGACAGCCCTGGACTCGCGTCCTGCGCAGTGCCATTCCCTGCTCTCCTTGCCACCTGCGCGATTGCGATCACTCCTTCTGCATGTCAGCGATCGCGGTGGCGACGGTGGAACAGGCGTTACTGGAACTGCTGGATCAAAGCGATGAGGAGGTAACGTCTCATTGACCAGCCCCCCCCTGCGCCCTCATGCTGAAGCCATGAAGGCCACCTCCGCAGAGCCACCCTATCCCCTCGCAGGCCGGGCACTTTCGGTGCTCCTACCGGCGCTGTATGACTCCCTCGATCTGCGCTGGTCGGGAGGTCACCACGCCATCGACGCCCTGCGCAAGCATGGCAACCTGGTGGTCGGTTTCTGGCACGAGTGGGTATTGCCCCTCAGTTACACCCTGCGCTCCAATGGATTTGCCGCCATCACCAGCCAGCATCTCGATGGAGCCCGACTCGGTTCGGCTCTGTACTATCTCGATGTGGCGCTGGCCCTCGGTTCCAGTTCTCGTGGAGGAATGCGTGGCTTTCAAGATCTGGAAAAACTGGTACACGAGGGGAACTCACCGGTGTTCGCTGTCGACGGCCCCAAAGGCCCTCCAAGAGAGGCCAAAGAAGGTGTCGCAGCACTGGCGAGAAGAACCGGGATCCCGATGATCCCGCTGGGATTCGCCGTCGATCGATCGAGGCGTATGGCCACCTGGGATCGGATGATCCTGCCAGCACCGTGGGGCAAAGCAGTGATCGTTGTGGGAGCACCGGTCTACCCCGCCACCGAGCGAAGTGGAGACCGCGATGCGGCTTTGCGTTTTCAGAGTGCTCTCGACGAGGCGACCGATCAGGCCACCGATGACCTCGATCGGTGCTGGCGTGAGGGCTCGGGAACCTCACCCCTGGGAACTTCAGGGCTCACTTTAGCAGCGCAATGAAGTCGATATAGGCAGTGAACTTTTTTGCACCGAGAAACTGAATCCTGAAATCCTTGACCCGATCCCACGACACATCTCCCTGACCTTTGAAATTCCGCAGGGGAACTTCGATCCGCTTGAGACCCTTGTGCGATTTCATCTGGGCGATATAGGCATTGCTGACCACCTGTACCTGGCTCACCCCCGCCTCCGATTTCCCCGGGACGACGAACACCAGTTGGTAGGGCGCCCCTCCCCTGGGCATGTCTAGATAGAATGCGATCGACTTGTAAGCGGACAGACCACCAGGGATTCCCTTGATCTTCAACTCGGTCTTTCCCGATGCGACATCCCACTTCAAGGCTCGCTCGCCCTCCTGCACCCACTGGGCTTCGTCGACAAATTTCTTGCCGTACTTTTCCGAGTATCGACGAGAGACGCGCTCGAAATCTTCCAGCACGTAAAACAGTTTCCTCTGCAGTTCGGTAAGGAACTTCTTGTATTCCTCTCCGACGAGCGTCTTGGAAAACTTTGGATAGTTTTTCACTGCCAATCGATAGGCAGCGTTCTCTTTTCCATCGGCGGCCTGTCGCTTGAGGGCCGTCAGTTCATTGGCACCTTCGGTCGAGGCGAGCCAGAGCTCGACATGAGCGCGAGTATCTCGATTCTTGGCCTTCTTGCGTGCGTCCTTGAAGAACCCGTACGCCTCCTTGAACTGTTGCGCTGCGTAGGCAGTCTTTCCCTGCTGGAAAACCTCTGCCCCATCGCCCTTCTTCCACGAAAGTTCGGGAGCGTCTTGCCCCGACAGGAACGATGTAGTTATCAGCATCGCCCCTAGCAACAATGACACGGTCAGAGTCGAGAAGATCGAGTGAGTTTTCATCCGAAGTTTCCTTCCGTTCTGGTGGCGCGCGATGGGACAAGAACACTCTGGTCGTGATCACGATCAGAGAGCCAGATATTCGATCGAGTCCGTACGCATCTTATGCCTCCTCGACCTCTCCCTCAAGCGAGCGGCGGGCACGCACTCTTATTCGTCGTTCCACGATCTCCGGGGTCGAGTGCCAGCGGGAGTGCATCCAGGGCCACTGCGATGGATGACGGCGGATCGCTCGCTCGATGGCCCCATTCATCTCCATGGTGACCTCTCGAATCTGCTCCTCCTCCGACCCTGTCATGAGAGAGGGATCGATCTGCCGATCCAACTCGATGTGATACCCGTGGCGATCCCGGATGATGAAGAAGGGCAGCAACCTCGCTGCGGATTTGAGAGCCAATCGTGCGGGGGCCGTGGTGGTATGGGCATTCTTGCCAAGGAAGGGGATGTGTATCCCCTTCATCCTCTTGATATCGAGGTCGGTCAGCATCGCCAGGATCCCACCTTCGTGGAGCCATCGGAGCGATCGTAGCAATGACTCATCCTGGAAGACCAGACGATCACCAAGCCGACAACGGATACCATTGACCCAGTTCTGCTCGACGGCGTCCAGATATCGGCGTGCCAGAAACAGGCTGTCTTTGGGATATTCCCGACCGACGATCGAACCTGCCAGTTCCCAGCTGCCGATGTGACCCGAGATGAGAATCACTCCCCTACCGTCACACCTCAGTTCAGCAATCTGACGACGAAATTCTTCGAGCCCCTCGATGGCGACTCCCCCTCGCCGAGGAGGACTGCCGAGATGATCCAGGTCCTTTCCAGCGAGTGAGACCAGTTCGAGAATGGTCTCTCCCATCTGCTCGAAGCAACGTTTCCCGAGGCGCTGACGTGTTTTATGACCCAGCCCCGGATCCAGTTGTCTCAACTGCTCACAGGTGCGCCGTCGCTCCGCTCGCCGCCATCTCCAACAGCACCGCCCGATGAATCGCCCCAGACTTCGGGCATGGGAAATCGAAATCCAACCGATGAAGATGGTGACCACCTGCAATGTGAGCCAGGTGGGCACCGCTGCCAGTGATTTCAAGGTATTGGACAACCGAACTCCTTCTCTCGAAAAGGTATCACCGATAGCCTCCTGCGGAAACGCCACCCGATCGCTGGAGTTTTCGAGTAAATGCTGTTAAATTGGACCTATTGAAGCGATTCGCTCGCCAATTCACTCACCCAGCCGCCCGCCAGGAGGATTCGACAGATGATTCACGTCACCGAAGCCGCAGGACAAGAGATTGCACGATTGACCGTGGAGAAATCCGCCGGGGAAGAGGGTGGATTGCGTCTCTACGTCCAGGGGGGTGGCTGTGCCGGCATGTCCTACGGCATGGATATCATCGAGGCTCCGACCGAGAAGGATCGAGTCATCGATGTGGAGGGCGTGAGGGTGATCGTCGACCCCAAGTCATGGATGTTCCTCAACGGCACCACCGTCGATTTCAAGGAGTCTCTGATGGGGCGCGGTTTCGTCTTCGAAAATCCCAACGCCAGTGGAGCCTGTGGCTGTGGGACATCCTTCAGCATCGAGGATCCTGCTGAACAGACCTCCTCGACCGACTAGTCACCGATCAACCGGCGAACACATCCCCCAGCATCGCATCGGCATCGGGTAACGAACTGTTCCGACTCTCCAGCGATGTCTCCGCAGCCTTCTCCACCTCGTCGATGACCTGTTGCTCCCACTCCTGCAGCGCAGGTCCAGGATCTTTTCCGAGCCGCTCCCGTTGGCCCATCAACCACTCCTCGAAGCAGCCGATAGGATCTCGGAGGGCCCAGTCCTTGAACTCCTGTGGCTCGAACAGATCACGAGCCTCAGCCTCGTCATGAGTAGCGTGGCCGCCAAATCGAAAGGTTCGGGCGAGGATGATCACCGGCCCCTTGCCGTTGATACAGATCTCACGTGCCTCGGAAACCGCAGCATGAACATCCAGCACATGGTTGCCGTCACACTCGAGTCCCACAGCATCGTAACTCGCAGCCATGCTGGAGAGGGAGTTCGCTAACCGCTCGTCTCGCCGGGTACCCAGCGCCACCAGGTTGTCCTCGATGATCACGATCAAGGGGAGGGAGCGACTCGATGCCATCGAGAGCCCCTCGTGAACCGCACCGGTTCGAGTCGATCCGTCGCCGACCCAGGTCAGGGCCACCCGTGGCTCCTTTTTGAGCTGGAAGGAGAGGGCGAAACCAGCACAAACAGGGACCAGATCCCCGACATGACTGATCGGGGCGACCACTCCATGGTCCAGATCTCCGAAGTGAAGATCTCGTCCCTGGGTGATTCCATCCCCGGTCGCCAGGTAGGAGCGGAAGGACTCCTCGATGGGAATACCTCGCTCAAATGTGGCCGCGGCATTGCGAATCATTGGACCGACCACATCATCCGGGCCGAGAGCATGACATGCGCCGATGGTCACTGCTTCCTCACCGCAGCCGAGCCAGGCCTTGGTGATGACTCCGGTGCGAACCCATCGCTTCAATGCAATGTCATGAAGGCGGGCTCTCAACAGCCCCTTGTACAGGTCGATCAGACCACTGGCACCAAGACTCTCCACAGAAGCCTCTACTCGCGGCTGTTCGATCTTGCTCTGGTACTGTTTCATCACCGCTGGATCGGGTTGCCATTGCTGGTACTCGACCGGGTCGTAGGCCGGATACCTTTTCATCGAGGCCACTTTTCCTGCAGCCAATCGGTGATCACCTGAAGCAATTGTTCGGCATGAGGGTTGGGATCGCTGAAGGGATGAACCATCCCAAATGTATGGCCCGCTCCTGCGATGAGGACCTTGCGAGCAAGAGCAGCATCGACATCCTCGAGCAATCTGGTCGCACAGGAGCTCTCGACCGAGGGGTCTGCCTCACCATGGATCGCCAGGACCGGCACCTCTGCCTTGGCCAGTGCTTCCGGCGCGTTGTAGAACTCTTCCTGATCCAGATAATCTTCCAGTACCGCCAGTTGCTGGTACAGGACCTCTCCGGTTCGAGCATTGACAACTTCTCGTTTCCCTCGAGATTGCCACTCTTCAATCTCCTCATCACTGAGGCGAAGCAGTACATCCGGAGTTCCCATGGTGATCACGCCTGCGACCTGAGAGGAGGCCGCTGCAGTAAGAGCCGCTACGATTCCTCCGCGAGAGTGCCCGAGCAAGATCACCTCGTCCGAGTTCACCTCGGGACGCAGTAGAAACGTTTCCAGATCCTCGACATCGTGCCCCAGGGTTTGCTGGGCGAATCGCTCGGGTTCATCGAAAGAGTCCAGACTGGGACCGACCCCACACATCGATGGATTGAGCCGAAGAACTCGATGGCCGGCTTTCGCCAGCTCACCACAAAACCACGGCCAGCCACCCCAGTCCTTGAAACCCTTGAATCCAGGAATGAACACGATCACCTTGGATCGAGATGTCGGATTCATCGGTTCATCGACCGATGCCCGAACCACTCTTTGCTCATCGATGGGAACTTCGAAGTTCTTGGTATTATTACTCATTGACCGGTTTCCTCAGAAACTTCAGCACCGATGATTCGGATCGCCTCTTCGATGGTGATCTCCTGTTGAGAACCCTTTTCCATATCGCGCAATTGAATGGTGCCTCGGCTCTTCTCATCCTCGCCGATCACCACGACAAACGGGATCCCGGCCTTCTGGGCGAACTGAAGCTGTTTCTTCATCTTCGCTTCCCTCGGGTAGATCACCGTGGCGATCCCAGCCCCGCGAAGCCGAGCCGCCGCCTCGAAGGTGGCAGGTGCCAGAGCCTCCGAGAATTGCACCGCCAGAACTTCCGCTGGCTGGCTCCGATCTTCCAGCAGATCCATCTCCTTGATGGCGGAGAAGAGGCGATCGATTCCGAGGCTGATACCGATCGCTGGAAGATCCTTACCGGAGAACATTCCCACCAGACCGTCGTACCGTCCGCCGCTCATCACCGAGCCAAAGCCTGGCAATTCATCGAGATAGGTCTCGTAGACCAGGCCGGTGTAGTAACTGAGTCCACGGGCGATGGATGGATCGATGTGGCACTGATCTGCCACTCCCGATGCTTCCACCAGATCCAGAACCCTGCTCATTCGCTCGATCGAACTGGCCGCTTCAGCATCGGATCCGAGTGTGTCGTCGAGTCGCTGAAGGACTTCCCTCGAATCACCGGTGCTGGCCAGCACAATCTTCAGAACGCTTTCCACTCCCGCTTCGTCGATACCCGAAATTTTTCCGACCTGATCGCGGAATGCATCGGCTCCGATCTTGTCCAGTTTGTCCAACAATCGCAGGAACTCGACCTCCCCAGCGGAAGGCAACCCCGCCAGACGACAAAGAGCACTGAGGATGCCACGGTGATTGATCCGGATGCGGTAGCCGGAAATTCCCAGTTCCTTCATCACTGCGGTTCCGATCACCAGCATCTCGGCATCGGCGGCCGCAGTATCGGCTCCCACCAGGTCCACGTCGCATTGCATGAACTCGCGGAAGCGACCTCGGGCGGGCTTCTCTGCTCTCCAGACCGGAGCGATCTGGTACCTGCGGAATGGCATGGTGATCTCACCGTGCTCGGCGAGAACACGGGCCAGCGGCACGGTCAGATCGTAGCGTAGCGCCACATCTCGATCGCCGTTATCGCGGAAGCGATAGAGGAGCATCTCTCCTTCTTCGCCATATTTGCCGAGCAAGATTTCTGAATACTCCAGAGCGGGAGTCATCAGTGGAGGATATCCATGACACTCGAAGACCTGCTGAACCGTCCTCAGCATGCGATCCTTTTGTAGCATTTCCTCTGGAAGGTAGTCACGGAACCCCTTCAGGCACTGCACCTTCATCGCTCCTCCGTCCTTCATTCGCCTTACTATCAGGAGTGGGCACCGAACTCGCAAGGGGAAGCGATCAGTTGAGTAGTCCCAGATCCTTCCCGACCTCGGTGAAGACCGTGATGGCGTGGTCGATCTGGTCGATTTCGTGGCCCGCGGAGATCTGGACCCTGATCCGTGCCTGGCCCCTGGGGACCACCGGATAGGAGAACCCGACCACGAAGATCCCTCGTTGGTTCATCGCTTCGGCCATCTCCATAGTCTTGCGTTCGTCTCCCAGCATGATGGGGACAATCGGGTGAATCCCTGGAGTGATGTCAAATCCTGCAGCGGTCATTCCCTGGCGGAATCTCAGGGTATTC
>CAVOEM010000052.1:0-15052 GCA_963694575.1 Planctomycetes bacterium UBA1146
CAGAATCGAGACCTTTTTCCAGGACCATTCTCGACATCATGTCGGGATTGGCGAGCACGTCCTTATGAGTCGAGGCGGAGCCGATGGTGGTGACGATTCCTTCACCGACCCTGGCGATGATGGTCTCCTCGGTGGCACCTCCCACCAGACGCGACAGGTTGGTTCGTACCGTGACTCGCGCTCGAGCACGCAGTTGAATCCCGTCTCCAGCGACCGCGTCGATGGTGGTGCGAGCTTGGTCTCGAGAGGGACAGTCGATCACTTTGGGGAGTACGCTGGTTCGGACGGCGTCGAGAACATCGCGTCCCGCCAGATCGATCGCTGCCGCCTGGTCGAAGTTGAGATCGATGTTGGCCTTGTGGGCGGCCACCAGCGATTGCACGACGCGCCGTACGTTCCCCTTGGCCATGTAGTGCGCTTCGAGCTTGTTGGTTTCTACATCCTTGACCCCGGCTTTGACCGCCATGATCAGGCAATCGATGATGATTCGTGGGCTGACTTTTCTCAGCCACATTCCGATGAAGGCAAAGACGCTGATCCGGATGCCCGATGAGAGGGCCTGGATGTAGAGGCGTCCAAAGGTGATGAAGAAGATGAACAGCACCACGAGGAGCGCGATGATCAGGAACATGAAGACGATGTCGAGGATTTCGACTCCATCCTGCTGTGCGATCATCCATGCAGACGAGAACTCGAATAGACTGGTCACTGGTTACTCCTGACTGGGGTGGTCACGTATTTGTATTTAATCATCTTGGGATTCTTCGGTGGATTTCCGGACTACGATTCGATTGCCATCCGATTGAACGATGACGACTGAATCGCCCTTTTCGATGTAGCCGATATTGGCCACCACGTCGAGTCGACGGCCACTGACCAAAGCGATTCCGGCGGGCCGGAGATCCGACATTACCAGTCCTCGCTGGCCCACCAGTTCTCTCGCTGCACGAACGTCGTCTCCGAGAGAATCTGCGCCATCGAGACTGGTCTTGAGACCGAATTTTTTGACCCAAAGTTTGAACAGAATGATGGTGTAGAGGACGGTGAATGCGACACAGATGACTGCCAGGAACTTGAAATCCTGAATCCATAACTCCCAGATGGAGTATCCGATACACAGCACCGCTGCGATGGCGAGCACTCCGCCGCTGGGAATGAAGACCTCCAAGAAGAGCAGGATCAGGCCAGTGAGGCATAGGACCGAAAGTAGCCACCACTCCATCTTCAGGCCTCCTCGACCACGGGACGAACGACCACCCGGTTGCCCTCAACTTCGACCACTTCCACTCGAATGTCCTTTTCGATGTAGCCTCCTTCGGAGACCACGTCGATAGTTGTTCCCTCGAAGTCGACCTTGCCAGAGGGGTGTAGATCCTGCATGGGAGATCCTTGCTGGCCGACCTGAAGTGTGGCGCCGTCGAATCCCGGGGAGGCGACGGCACTATCGTCGGTTTCTAGAGTCGAGTGGTCGATGATGGAGCCGCTGCTCTTGGAGCGACTCGGCAAGATGTAAGCGAGGATCAGTAGCGTGAATAATCCAGTGGTCAGACCGCCACCCACCTGCAACGTGTCCTTGCTCAATTGCTTGAGACTCAGCACGTCATCGACAGGTTGATAGCACAGTCCTAGCGACACGCAGACGATTACCACGCCGAGGATTCCTGAGATGCCGAAACCTGGGATCACAAACAGTTCCAGCGCCAGAAGGACCAGTCCGAGGCCAAACAGCGACAGCTCGATCCAGCCGACATTGCCATCGGCATAACTGCTGAACAGGAACAGGCTCAAGAAGCCGAGGGAAAGTGCGGCGCCGAGGCCCACTCCCGGTAATTTGAATTCGATCACCAGGGCCAATGCGGCGCCGAAGATCAGCAGGAATTTGATGAATCTGCCCCAGTCGCGGAAGGTGTCGAGAGCGAATCCACCCGGAGCACCGATTCTTTGCTCGCCGAGGGCCTCACGGGCGTTGAGGGCACGCATCTGAGTCAGACCGAAATCGGTCAGGAGTTGTTCCTCGGTCAGGCAGATGTGGGAGATGAAACCGTACTCGAACGCTTCCTTCTCGTCGATGGTGAGGATCTCACCACGCTCCACGATGCGCTGGATCTGCGCAGAGTTGCGCTCCTCTTCGGGCAGATCCTGGTACTCCTGTTCGGTCAGGTAACGGGTGCGTCCGTTGGCGGTTTGCACTCGCAGCACCGAGATCTCCTTGGTGACCATCGCCTCCGCCAGGGCGATCGGATATCCACGATCTCGCGCCCAGCGGCGCATGTCGGCCCTGACGGTGGTCTGGATCTTCTCCGGCAGTTCATTACCAAAGATATCGATCGGCTGAACATCTCCGATGCGGCTGTTATCTCCCATCACCAGGTGTCTGCAGGCCAGCGCCACCATGGTGCCTCCGCTATAGGCTTGCTGACCATTGGGTACCCAGCCAAAGGTGGTGATATCCTGCTCCGCCAGGTTGTCGATCGATTCCGCCAGCCGTCGGCTGGCCTCGATGGTTCCACCGGGAGTGGAGAGTTGGATGATCACGATTCGAACTTCTCGTTCGACCAGCAACTGGATGGTGCGGTCGAAGCGTTCGACGACGCCATCGTCGATCTGCTGATCGATATCGATCACCACCGCAACATCACGGAGAGATTCCTCTGTAGGCTGCGATGCATCGGGAAGCTGGACTGCCCACAGATCCGCACTGACCAGCATTCCGATCAGCACCAGAAAAAGTCCACGGGAAAGGGTGCGTATTCGCTCTGAGATCGGGATGAAACGCTCTCGTGACCCGAACCTAAGGGATCGGTAGAAGATCAAGTCGGACTCGCTTCCGTTCCCGCGGCCTGCGGGGTGGGCCAAACTGGCACTTCATTGTCAGGAGTGGGCTCACTCGAGGCAAGGGTAGAATTGGGCGTCAGGCCAATTTCATCGCGGATCGCCGCCCAGCGACGATCGCTCAGCCGAGGTGAGGTGAGTCGGCGGAGAGGTACGCATCGACCTTTGGGGCGATCCAGGTGGCGATGATGGCGACCAGTCCTGCGGTCACCGCTCCCGTGTATACATCCATGGTGTAATGCGCTCGCAACAGGATCACCGCAGACATCTCGAACAACGCCACCAGCAGGGCGGGGATCCACCAGATGGAGCCTCGTCTCGCCAGTTCGATGGCACCGAGACAGGCGATGGCGGTATGGCCCGAGAAAAAGAAGTCGTTGGCCACCTGGTAGGTCACCAGCAGCGATGGAAATCCTGGATCGTGCCAGATCATCCCGTCAGGGGCGGGGAGTGGGCTCAGCATCTGACAGATCTGACGCAGGGAAAACAGCATCAGAAGGGCCAGGAAAGGTCGCATGGTGCTGCCGAAGATGGAGGAAGCGATCAGGTAGATCGCCAGCAGATCGATGAATATGGAACTGGTGATCAGCAAGCCGTCTGCCAGCGCGGGTTGGGCGAGCAGCGCCTGATGGGCCTCCTCGGTCGCCAGGAACAGTCCATCTCCTTCGGAAAGGATCTGGCCGGCCAGCGCAGAGCCTTCCACCATCGGCCTGGAGCCGAGTAGGGACTGGGTGAAGAACCACAATCCGAGGGCGCAGACGACCAGCGCTACCCGTTTCCAGCGATCGGCACTCCACTTCATCTTGCCATCCCCTCATCCGACAATCCGAGAGCTGCCTTCAGGCTACTTTCGACCAGTTGCATCAACGGATCCTCACCTCGAACTTTTTCTGCCGGCACCTCGATGGGGTCGCAGACGTGCAGGGTCACCCGCTGTGGTGGGTAAGCGCGGGCGACATCGGTCAGATCCTCCTCGAATCGCTCGACGGTCTCGAGCAAGCGTTCCACCGGGGAATCCTCGGAAAGATATCCGCGTGGATAGAGGGACAGTTGCTGCGCCAGGTAGAGAGCCGAAAACTGCTGCCAGCGTCGTTCCCTCTCGCTGTCCTCGATGTTACCCGAGACCATCCCTTTGAGAATCACCTGGCGCAATTTCTTGCTTCTCTGGACCACGCTGCCCTTTTGAGGTCCGTCGAGCCACTCCTCCTCCAGTGGGTGCAGCAAGTGATCGATCAGGCGATCGACCCGGGTAAAGAGGTCTCCGCTCTGGGTGGCGCCGAGGTGCTCGATCTCCTTCAGGCCCAGCAGTGCCAGTCCGACACGACGAACTCGCGGCAGTAGATCCAACTGGCGCTGTGGCGCCCAGGAGAGGCGCTGTTCGATCTGCGAGAGGACCGGCTCCAGAGTCTCTTCGATCTGCCCCTCGAAGTGATATCGAAACGCCAGCGGAAAGATGACCACCTTGCCGCCGTCGCCGGCCGCTCGCTTGCGAGCGGCACCGCGGGCGATGGTCGAGATCCCCTCCATCAATGGGTTGAGTAGATCATTGGTGCGGGAGACCGCTCCTTCAGGAAAGATCACCAGCGGTCGCTCGGCTTTCTCGAGGATTTCCATCGCGCACTGCAGAGACGCGCGATCCATTCCCTCGCGGTAGATGCTGAAGGCTCCCATCATGCGGATGACGAATCTCTGTAACTTCCCTTCCATGAAGATGTGCCAGCTGGCCATGGCGTAGAAGAGAGACCGGGTCGCCTGGCACAGGGGATAGAGAGCCATCGGATCCGCCGGACGAGGATGATTGGGTGTGATCAGAATTCCGTGTCCGGCATCGATGGCCGCTCGTATTTTTTCGGCACCATACACCTCGGAATCGACGATCCCGTAGCGCTGGCGCAGCAGTCGAGGAATCAACAGTTTCCCGAGCAATCTGGGCAACAGGCCACCTCGGTGGGGCGGCACGAACTGGTAGGGCTGATCGACAACGACTTCTTGCATGATGTGGTCCGATCCATGGCATATCACATCGACTACAGACAGATGGAACTGAAAAGGATGTACATCGGGGAGTCGCCGCTGGACAGTACCGATCTCCCGACCTCTTTGCTGCGGAGTCCGCGCGGTTGAATCTTCGTCAGATGAGATCAGCGGACTCCTCAGAGTACTTCAGTGCCCTTACCGGGTCTGGAAATCCGGCGAAAGCCTGCGATGAGAAGGTAGTGTTTCGCGGCGGATCGGTCAGCATGGTGGCGAAGACTTCACCGCATCGACCATTGGATCCTGGAGGAACCATGTCCTTCCCTGGCAGCGCACCATCGCTGGCTTCTTTTAATTACGATGCGTCGATTCCACACTGCGTGGTGGCGTTCATCGTGGTCATCGCAGTGATCCTGCAACTTCGCCACAAGAGGATCTGGGTGGCATCTACTCTCGCTGCGCTGATCGGAGGCGCGGCCACAGCACTGGCGGTCGAGGCGGGCAGTGGTGACTTGAAGGGCCTGATGCTGCTGCCGATGACCCTCTTCGGCGCCGTTGTTTCGGCGCTGGTCGCCGGTCTGCTGGCGGGTATCCACGGCCTTCGAAATCGATCATCGAAGGGGGAGCCACCGACATCTGCCGATTCTTGATTCCAACGCTCTCCCTGCCAGCGATTGGATCGCCAGATTTGTCGATCTATTCATGGTTCAAAAAAACGCCCCTTCGTCGCAAGACGAAGGAGCGCATCGGTTCAAATTGGTGGAGCTGAGGGGGCTCGAACCCCTGACCTCCTGACTGCCAGTCAGGCGCTCTCCCAGCTGAGCTACAGCCCCAATATCGATTCTGGTGCGTCGACCCGGTACGATCCCTGAGATCTCCAGCAGGCAAAAGCATAGCCCGCCCGTTTCTCGGGTCAAGGGAACCGATTGTCGAGGCGAGTCCGAGGGCCTAGGATCAGCGCTTCTAGCGGCTCAGCAATGTTCACGAGAAAAGGCCTCGAATAGGCCCCCCAGGATCGAGGATTCGTTTGACCGTCGATCTGCATCAACTGGAACAGCGCTGGAGGGAGATCTGGCAACAGAATCCTCCCCGATCACCGGTTCGTAACACCCCCGCTGCGAGTGCACCGGTCGCCGATCCACTTCCCGCTCCTGTCGCTGATCCACTGGCCGAGTCCGCTCCAGTAGATGCGGAGCCAGCCACCACTGCTGAGGAATCATCGGGTGATGAGACATCGGGTGATGAGACATCGGGTGATGAGACATCGGGTGATGAGACATCGGGTGATGAGAAACGGCCGGATGAGGGATCCTTCGGTGCGGACTTGAACGGTGCGGACTCGAGTAGTGAAGAGCCCACTGTTGAAGAAGCCGTGATCGAAGAATCTGTCATCGATGAAACTGTCACCGAAGAAACTGTCATTGAAGAAACTGTCATTGAAGAAACCAGTGGCGAACAGTCGACCGCTGAGAAGACGAGTGATGGTGCCCAGAGCGCGGACGACTGCCAAAGTGGCGAATCTTCGCCGGACCTGGCGACGACAGCGTCGACCGACGATTTCCGCCCCTTCTACTGTCTCGACATGTTTCCTCATCCTTCTCTCGATGGTTTCAGCGTCAATCAACTGCGTGGAATCGCCATCAATGATGTCGTGGCGCGTTACCAGAAGGCGCGTGGCCGAGATGTTTTCCGCCCGATCGGTTGGGATTCTTTCGGCCTGTCCGTCGAAGAGGAAGCCAGAGCCTCCGACCTTCCACCGAAGCAGGTGGTCGAACGAGGGATCGAGAAGATGCGTGACCAGCTGAACTACTTCGGTGCGATGGTGCATTGGGATCATGAACTGAACAGTTCCGATCCTGACTGCTATCGTTGGTCGCAGTGGATCTTCCTCAAACTGCACGAAAAGGGGCTGGTGCGCTACGAGAATGGCTGGAAGGTGGCGATCACCGATTACGCGGAGCCGCTTCACTCGGGTCTCAAGCAGTTGAAGTGGCCCGCTCGCACCAAACTACTCCAGCGCAACTGGATCGGCCGCAGGGAGGGCACACGTCTGACCCTCAAGGCCAGTGCAGAACTTCACGATGGCTGGGAAGAGGTCGATGTCTTCTCCTGGAGAATCGATGCTCTGGCCGATGCGACTTTTGTGGTACTCAGTCCAGAGCACCCGCTGCTGGATGGCATCGTCGATGCGATTCAGCGCGATGATGTTGTCGAGTACATCGAGAAGTGTGGGCAACTCTCTGAACGAGATCGGGTGACATCCAGGGGAGCTCCCGATGGCGTGCCGACTGGAGCCTACTGCCTTAACCCCGTGACTCTCGAGAAGATGCCGATCTGGGTCAGCAGTTATGTACTCCCCGAGATTCGTTTCGGTGCGATTCTCGGCATCCCCTCGGTGCATCCCGCTCATCTTGAATTTGCCAACAACTTCGGTCTGCCCCGTACTCGTGGAAGTGCTCAGAGCGGACGAAGGAGGAGGCGGTCGGGACGACGTAGGGGAGGCGACGGGGGAGATTCCGCTCGCTCGATCCAGAGTTCACTGGAATCACGCGACCTGGTCGAATCGCATGTCGACTGGAAATTGCACGACTGGGCCTTCGAGCGTCAGAGAGTCTGGGGCGAACCGATTCCCATCATCGAGTGCGATGAGTGTGGCAAGGTACCTGTCCCGGAGGATCAATTGCCGGTGTTGCTGCCAGAGATCGCCCAGGTCGGAAACCCCTCTGAGGAGAGCAGCCCGCTGGCAGAGTACCCGCAGTGGGTCGAAACGACATGTCCCAGTTGTGGAGCCTCCGCTCGCCGCTGTACCGATACGATGCCGGACTGGATCGCGTCCTGCTGGACCCATCTTCGATCGCTCGATCCAACGCTGGTCGGTCAAATCGCCGCACCCGAGTTGGTTGAGCAGTGGGCTCCGGTGAATCTGTGTGTCGGAGGAATCGAACACGCCGAGTTGCACCTGCTCTACGTTCGATTCATCAGCCATTTCCTCAAGGATCTGGGAATCACTCGTCGTGAAGAACCCTTCCGGCGTCTTTTCAGTCAGGGGAGAATTCGATCCGCCGATGTCTCTGAGAGTTTGGATCCAGCCACAGCCCATCGTGGGCCGCGAGTGCTGGCGGGAGATTATCTGGAACGGTATGGCGCCGATGCGATGCGGCTTCATCTCTTGTTCCTCGGTCAAGCTCAAGATCATGCAGAGTGGAACGAGGAAGGACTGCGTGGTTGTGCACGATTCCTTCAGCGGACCCATGAGGCGATCCTTGCCAGGGTCGGAGAAGGTCGATTCGTCAGCCGCGATGTGCTGGTGGCAAAACATCGACTGATTCGGAGAGTGAGCCGGGCGATCCGTACCTTCCGCCTCAACAAGGCGGTCAGTGCCTTCATGGAATTCGTCAAGTTGCTCCGCAGCGACAAGATCAGTCTGGAAGAGGTGGATCGGCAGACCCTCAAGACCTTCGTGGTACTGCTGGCTCCCTTCGCTCCACACATGGCCCATGAGTTGTGGGAAGGGCTGGGAGAAACGGATCGTCTCGACGAAGAATCTTGGCCCGAGCACAGCGAGGAACTGCTCCAGCCTTCTCAGGTCTCACTGGCGGTTCAGGTCAACGAGAAGATCGTCGATCGAATCACCGTCGATCTCGCTGCTCCCAAGAACCTCGTCATCGATCAGGCGCTGAAACTGGAGTCGGTGGTGAAAAAAACCGGCGGGCGCCCTGCGGACCGGGTGGTGCACGTGCCCGATCGATTGTTGAAATTGATCTACACCTCCGATCTCGGGGGGGGCTCGGCTAAACCGGATACGGTCACCTCGACCTCGTAAGGCCACAGCCACCTCAGCGCCTCATTCAGAGCCGATACCGCACTGGTGGCCTCTCGGTCACTTTGCCCGACCCTCCCATCCCATCGTATTCTCTTCTGTCGGTCAGCCTGTCCGGTAGGCCACACGGTGACGAGAGGGTCTCGCGCTGGAACGGGGGAAAGTTGCAGTTACACACTCACTTACGCAGCATTCTGATCATCTGTGTTGCGACCTCCTTTTTCTGGGGGTTATCGGCCAAAAGAGCCGGGCAGACCGATCAGCTCGAAGCGATGGGGCATGACGTCTTCCTCGACATCGCCCTCACCGCAGAGGATTCTGTTGCGAATCTCTCCCCAATTGCTTCGCTCGAGACTGCCGCCTCCGATCCTCTGGATGTGGTGAAATTCGATCGGTGGAGTGCCAGCGGCGAGGGGGCCATCAGTGTCCCCTACACCAGTGCGATATTGGAGGAGGAGCGCGACAGAATCCTCGAGCAGATGAATCATTCCAGCGCAGGATTGAAGCGCTGGGTGGGCACCGAAATCGATCGAACCCGTCAGACCATCGAGGACCTGGATTCACGGATCGAGGCCCGTATCGAATCGATGATTCCAGCCCTGGCCACGGTACCGGTTCCGGTCCCGGTGGCCGTTTCTAGCCAACAGCAAAAGGTCGAGCGGATGATCTATCCGATCGTCCAGTTGAGGGGAAATGGCACCGTCGGTAGTGGTGTCGTGGTCAGCAGTGAAATGGTCGATGAAAATCTATGGGCGACCTGGATCGTCACCGCCTACCATGTCGTCGAAGAGGTCCGAGACTTCGCTCTCGATGATGTCGTGGTGAATGAAATTCGCTTCTTCGATCCGGAAATCGGTCGTCTCGGCAGCGAGGTGTTTCGCGGGTTGGAGATCGCTTCCCTCAAGGACTCCGATCTTTCTCTGGTGAGAGTCGATCGAGTCTCTCCCTGGCCCTTCATCGCAGAATCCGCCAGCGAACCGGTGTGCTTGAAGTTGTCGGTCTTTGACACCGTCTATGCCGTCGGCTGTCCCCTCGGGAACCAACCGCTCCCGACCTTTGGTGAGATCTCCTCCCAGTACAAACCGGTCGGCGATGAGATCTTCTGGATGGTTAGCGCTCCGACTTTCTTCGGAAATTCGGGGGGTGGGATCTTCCTCTCGGGAGAAGGTCAGCTGGTCGGGATCAGCAGCATGATCTACACCTACGGCAAACGCTCTCCGATGGTGGTTCCCCACATGGGGCTGTTCGTGCCGTTACAGACGGTTCGTTCGTGGCTTCGTCGGGAAGGATTCGCTCACTTGATGGATCCCACCGCGGCGGTGACGCCGGTTCCCGCCTCCAGTGGCCCCGATAAAGCCCTGAATGGAGTCTCCGGGTCGTTTTGACCCGAGCGTCGATCGAGAGTATCCTTTAAGGCTCGATTCCGAAATCCGTGGATCACGGGATACTCTGAATCGAACACACCCTGTGGATCCGCGAAGCGGTCACTGCAGGATAGAACACCGACTCGAGGTCGAGCAGTTCCACTGTCCGACAGCCAGGAAGGACCACTTTTGATGAAGCGTGGAATTCTCGCCGGAAAATACCTGACCGGTCTCATGTTATTGCTGGGATTGCTGCTGGTCACTTCGTTGACCTTCACGGATCCCGCTCAGGCATTGACTTCAATTCAAGATCCGCCACCAGCAGAGGAAACATCTCCTGAGGTGAAGGAGCCGGTGGCAGATGAGGACGACATTCTCGGCGGAGATGGGGGCATTCCTGCCAGCGAACCAGCGGCCCTCGAGGTGATCCAGAGATACCTCGATGCGGTTGGGGGACGTGAGACCTTGCTCTCGATCAGTGATCGAGTCGAACGATTCAAGAACAAGAAGATCGACCCGACCAACGAGACCGTCATGAAGATGGCTCGATTCCTCAAGCGCACCGGAGAAGGTGTCTTGATGATTCGTGAAGAGTGGCAACTACCGGGTCTCGGCCTGACCAAGAACAACGAGCCTCTCACCTTCGTCCAGGTGTACGACGGTGAGAAAGCCTGGGTCAAGGCGATGGGTGCGGTTTCGCCACTGGCAGGCAAGACCCTCATCGTGTTCGTTTGGGACAAGCACATCGACGATTTCTTCATCTCCTTTGCGGACAACGGTTACATCGCTAGCCTCAAGGATGACGGAGAGATCCTCGGTACACCGTGCAAGATCGTTCAACTGAAGGCGTTTGCGGGGAATCAGGTGCTAAACTATGCCTTCTCAGTCGATGACGGATTGCTTTTGAGCAAGACATGGAGCGAGGGGCAAGCTCCTGCGGTGGTCAAGAAGGAGGTATTCTACAGTGAATACACCCGAATCCGATTCAGCGACGATCGCAATCGCTGGGTCAAGGTTCCGACCACCAAGAAGATCTTCGAAGACGGAGAACTGAGCCTCGAACAGAACTATGACGAGATCGCACTCAATGCTGGGGTTTCCTCGACCAAGTTTGGCCGTCCAGAGGGACGCTCCTTCGATGAGGTACGCCGTGAGCGAGAAGCGGAGCGTGCCAAGGAACAAGAGGGAGCCCAGGAAGCGACCCCCAAGGATGGTGAAAAGAAGCCGGTCTGGGAGAAGCCAAAGCCGAAACCGAAAAAGCCTGTCTGGGAGAAGCCCAAGCCAAAACCAGCGCCAAAACCGGCACCGGTTCCCACTCCTGTACCCGCTCCAGATCCTGCGGAGGATGGGCGCTAGCCACTAACCGATGAAATCGCGATACAGAGGTGAGATCCTGCGAGTCGGGGTCTCACCTCTTTTTGGATGCATCCGGTTCGGTGTCATCCGTGGCGGTGGGTTTCTTGAGATTATTCAGGACTAACTGACCGCACGCTCCATCGATGTCGAGTCCACGGCTGCGTCGTGCCGTGACAGAGCCCTCGTATTGCTTTTGCACCAGTGAGAGGAACTGACCCACCTCGGCCGCTCCCGCGGCGGCATACAGCGCACCCTCGTAAGGGTGAAACGGTAACAGGTTGATGTGTGCGCCGCACTTTCCTGCGAATCGAGCCAGGGCTTTCGCCTGTTCCGAACCATCATTGATGCCAGGAAGAACCACGTACTCGATGCTGATTCTACGAGAGTCATCGCGAATCTTCACCAGCACCTCGGACAGTTCCTCGATGGAGTGGTGCTGATTGATCGGAACGATGCTGTTACGAGTCTCGGTGATTGCGCTGTGAAGGCTGACGGCGAGTCTTACCTGTGGATGATCGTGGACCAGTTGCTCGATCTTGGGAACGATTCCGACGGTCGAGACGGTGATCCTGCGGGGGCTGAACTGAAAGCCCTGTGCAGATGAAAACCAATCGATCGCTCTGGAGACCGCAGGATAGTTGTGGAGTGGTTCGCCCATCCCCATGAAGACCACCTGGGTGACACCACAAAGTCCTTGAGCCACGGTGATGGCGTGCACTGCCAGCCATTGGGCGACAATCTCCCTGGGATGCAGGTTGCGGGTCAGTTTCATCGTTCCGGTGGCACAGAAGGTACAACCGGCAGCGCAACCGACTTGGCTGGAGAGGCAGAGGGTCCCTCGATCGTCGGTAGGGATCCAGACCGACTCGATGGAGAGACCGTCGGCCAGCATGAAACGAAACTTGATGGTCCCATCGGTGGAATTGAGCTGATCGGCGACGACCAGCGGAGAACTGAGCATTCCTTCTGCCAGTTGCTGGCGCAGTTCTGCCGGCAGCGAAGTCATCTCCGATGGATCGTAGATGCGCTGATCAATCAGATGCTGACGAACTTGTTTGGAGCGGAATTTTGGCTGCTGCTGCTCCTGGCACCACTGTTCGAGGCGCGAATCCAGTTGGTCGGGAGGATGGTCGAAGGGGTGATCGGTCATCGGTTCCTGGGGTTTCATCGTGAGTCCTGGACCCTCTCACCACGGGAATCGAGCAATAGCTTCCACGGCCCACTCTTCCTCAGGTCTGGACCCCGTCCCTGGTAGAGGACCGTTCCCTGGGGGTCGCGAGTGACTCGAGCATCCGCCAGGGTCCATACGAAGGTTCCATCCCCTCGCTGTTCTTCGACTACCGGATTCTTGCCATCGCCAATCCAGGTCAGTTGCAAGGAACCCTGCCTGCGGAAAAAGGGGCGCTGTCGATTTGCCACCCGGTAGATCCAGATGACGCTATCGTCGGGCCAGTTGTAGAAGGTCTCTCCGACCTTGAATCGAGTGCGGACCAAGGTGATCTGTCGATCGCCGATGCGGAGGATATCGCGGGGTCCATCATGAAGAAACTGCGGTTTCAGGTTCTCCTGCCCGGGGATCAACTCGAATCGGAATCGAATCCCACTCCAGTGAAGGGTGGGGCTCCAGAGTGTTTGTTCCTGGTGCGAGACGGTGGTCGCAACTCCCATAGCTGCTCGACGAGAAGTCGCTATTCCTTCACAGCCGCTGGTCACCAACCATGGCAAACTGACGAGCATCGCCAACGACCACGCTGCGCCGAGTCGGACACTGGAATGAGTGATCAAGGGGTGTTCCGTCGCTGAATGTCGAGAGAGAGCAACTTCAAGCGGTGAGTCTCTCGATGCATCTGTCTCAATTCATATCGTAATTGCTGTAGTGGCGATTTGCTGCTCCCGGTGACATCAAAGTACTGACGGTCATCGATCAGGCCAGAGGCGCATAGGAGCACGGCATCGATCCTCTGCAACTGTTCCAACTCGGTCGCTGGGGGGTGGAGTATCGATTCCTCGCGGAACCGATTGCGTAATGCTCTCAATGCGATTCGTCCCTGCTGATCCAGAGGTTGACGTTCGAAGTCGCGAAATAACTGATCGATAGGGGAGCTGTGATGGGCACCGAAGCCTACCGAGAGCAAGGTCGGAATCAAGGTCGACATCAGAGCAATGAAAAATAGGCAAGGAGCCACCCGGGAAGCACGAACCATGAAGGAGATCCTTTCACGGACTGTTAGGGCGGCGGCAACGCCCGTCGAGAGGATACACTAAGTGTGCTCCGGAGGCACGAGATCTTGCGATTCTGTGCCTCCGGAGGTTACAAAAAGAGGGGTTAATTCATCGTGCTGTCGCGCGGAGATTCGGTCATCTGGACCGCCTCTGCAGCGATCGGGGCGGTTTTCGTGGGTGTCCAGTGTTGAGCGATAACGGGGACCATCGAGTGGATCTTGCGAGGAACTTGAGGGCCACGATAGGAGTCCTCCAGCAACTGGAGGGCGCGTTCGATCGAATGCAACGCCTGGTCTCGCTTCATCTCTTCGCGACGGAAAACGTGCTGGCAGTCGCTGGAAATCCACGCCTCGTTCCAGTGGATGCGTGCTCCGCTCCGCTCACATCGAACTCTCGGTACCGATTCACCATCGAGCAATGCTCGAATCATCGGGTGCACCGAGAGTGGGGTGGAGCGTCCGGCGTGGCAATCGCTGCAAAACCAGCGCGCAGAATCCACGTCGCCATGCAATCTGCGCCTGGCGCTCTGACGGCAACCACGACAGTTCTGAAGATCGTGTTGCAGATTGAAGTGAACCCACTGCTTGGTGGTTTGGAACGAACTGCTTTTGTATTCACGATCGGTGGTCTCTTGCATTCGATTCTCCGTACTGGTTTCGTTCTTACGGTCGGTCGCCCGGTGGCGTACAGAGTTGGTTGCAACGACAATGCCAATCATTCCAGAAGGGTTCTAAGTCTAACTAATATCACTACTTCCGGATCTACCCCGGGATTTACCGTGGCTCGACTGAGTCAGAATAGTGCGGTGAAATGAACCGATGAACAGTGGCCCCGAATCCGGGCACTGTGCCCAACCCCGAGGTGGAACCATCGATCGCCCGAGTCATCTTGCTGTGGAGGAGGGCCGATGGAGTGGTCAGATTCACTTCCACCTGAGAGAAGGTGCAAAAGCACTGCTGGATCTTCCTCATCGATAGAAGATCCCCGGCAGTGGATTCCCAGCTGCCACCAGTGGCTCGAGCCATTGCGGTGGATCGCTCGACCGCCACAGAAACTGTGGATCTGTGGTAACAAACCAGTGGGTCCACCGATCATCGCCATCGTCGGTAGTCGAAAAGCATCTGTCGCAGGACTTCGATTGGCCTTCCAACTCGCCGCTGAACTGTCGCGGAGCGGTTTCAGGATCGTGAGTGGTCTGGCACTCGGTATCGATGCGGCGGCTCTTGAGGGAGCGGTGCTCGGATGTGAGCAAGCAAAGCGTTCGGCGACGCCAACTTTGACGCCAACCTTGACGCCAACCTTGACGCCAACTTTGACGCCAACCTTGACGCCATCGATGGCTTCGTCATTCGCATCTCCGTCGTACGCACCTCCGTTGGCTCTGCTGGGGAACGGGCTACCGGCGATCTATCCTGCCAAAAACCGGCCGCTCGCTCGCAGGATTTTGCAGTGTGGGGGAGCCCTGATCAGTGAATATCCTCCC